>JANWYQ010000184.1 GCA_025055015.1 Caldilineales bacterium | reverse complement strand
CCCGGCGCCCAGGGTCGCCGGGCTCCTCGGTCGAGAGGCGGCGTTGGCGCTCTGAGCGCCTGCGTCCCTTGGTGCCTTCGTGGTTGAAAAAGCGTCAAACAACCGATAACAACCCGATGACACAGCGCTAACCACACCGGCCGGCAGGTGTGGTATATCGGTGGAGAAGCCCTGCTCCTCCTCGCTTTATCAACGCTTTTGAGGTCAGATCCTATGTTCACGCTAACCAAACGCCCTCTTTTCCTGCTGCTCGTTGTGCTCGCCCTGGGCCTGGCTTGGCTGCCGGTGAGCGCAGCCGCGCCGGCTGCCTCGGTGGTTCCGCAGGCGCCCATCTCCTTGGCGGCGCCCTATTCTCAAAATTTCGACACCCTGGCGACCAGCGGCACCGGCATCACCTGGACCGACGACTCCACCATTCCCGGCTGGTACTCCACCCGAACGACCTACAACGCCGGCAACGGCTCCTCCAACGCCGGCGCGCTCTACAGCTTCGGCACGGGCACCAGCACCGAGCGCGCGCTGGGATCGGTGGCCTCCGGTAGCACCGGGACCATCCGTTACGGCGCCCGCTTCACCAACGACACCGGCGGCACGGTGACCGCTATCACCGTATCATACACCGGTGAGCAGTGGCGCAACGGCGGCAACACCACGCAGCACAAGTTGTCCTTCGACTACCAGGTTGGCGCCACCGTCACCAGCCTGACCGCCGGCACATGGACGCCGGTGACGGCGCTGGACTTCACCGGCCCCATCGCTACGTCTACCGCGGGTGCGTTGGACGGCAACGCGTCGGCCAACCGGGTGGCGATCTCTCACACCTTCAACGTTTCCATCCCGGCGGGGCACGAGATCATGTTGCGTTGGAACGATCCCGACGACAGCGGCGCCGATCACGGCCTGGCCATTGACGACCTCACGGTGACGGCCACGGTTCTTCCCACCGACACCCCACCCACCGTCACCACCACCTCCCCCGCCAACAGCGCCAGCGGCGTCCTGGTCACCACGAACATCACCGTGAACTTCAGCGAGGTGGTGGACGTCACGGCCAGCGCGTTCACGGTGGAGTGCCCCGTCGGCACGCCGGTCGCCTTCACGCCTATCCCCTCCCTGCCGGCGGACAACGTCACCAGCGTCACCCTGGACCCCAACAGCAACCTGCCCTACGGCACCACCTGCACGGTAACCGTCGCAGCCAGCCAGGTGGTAGACAACGACGGCACCCCTGATCCGATGACGCAGGACTACGTCTTCACCTTCACCACCGAGGCAGCCGACCCCTGCACCCTGCCCTACACCCCCATCTACACCATCCAGGGCAGCGGCTCCGCCACCCCCATCCCCGGGCCCGTCACCACCCAGGGCGTGGTAGTGGGCGACTACGAGCCGCAGAGCGGCAGCGGCCAGATCCGCGGTTTCTACCTCCAGGACATTAACGGCGACAGCGACCCGGCCACCTCCGACGGCATCTTCGTCTTCCTGGGCGACTCGGCGGTGAACCAGGTGTCCCTGGGCCAGGTGGTGCGGGTGGCCGGCACCGCGGGCGAGTTCCAGGACCAGACCCAGATCAGCAACGTCACGTCGCTGATCGCCTGTGGCACGGGAACCGTGACGCCCGTGGACGTTACCCTGCCCTTCCCCAGCAGCACCTACCTGGAGCGGTTCGAGGGCATGTTGGTGCGCCTGCCTCAGACCCTCTACGTCACCGAGACCTTCCAGCTTGGCCGCTTCGGCCAGATCGTGATGACCTCAAGGCCCGACCGCCTGCCGCAACCCACCAACGTGGTGGCGCCCGGCGCGCCGGCCCTGGCCCTGCAGGCGGCAAACAACCTGGACCGTATCATCGTTGACGACGACAACAACATCCAGAACCCGGACCCGATCCTGTTCGGCCGAAACGGCTTGCCTTTGAGCGCTTCCAACACCCTGCGCGGGGGCGACACGGCCACCGGCATCGTGGGTGTGCTGGTCTACAGCTGGGGCGGCCACAGCGCCAGCCCCAACGCCTACCGGGTGCGGCCGGTGGGCGCGCTCGGCGGCGGTGTGCCTAACTTCCAGCCGGCCAACCCCCGGCCGGCGCCTCCGGCCATCGGCGGACGGCTGCGCGTGACGGCCTTCAACCTGCTGAACTACTTCAACACCTTCGGCGCCGGCAACTGCACCCTAGGCGTGGGCGGCGGCGCCACCGACTGCCGCGGGGCCGAGAGCGCGGCTGAGTTCGACCGTCAGTGGCCTAAGACCGTGGCCGCCATCCTGGGCACCGGCGCGGACGTCATCGGCCTCATGGAGCTGGAGAACGACGGCTACGGCGCCAGCAGCGCCATCCAGGACCTGGTGAACCGGCTGAACAACGCCACCTCGCCCGGCACCTTCGCCTTCATCAACGCCGACGCCCTAACGGGCCAGACCAACGCCCTCGGCACCGACGCCATCAAGGTAGGGCTGATCTACAAGCCGGCCAAGGTGATCCCGGTGGGGCAGACGGCGGTGCTGAACACCACGGCGTTTGTCAACGGCGGCGACAGCACCGCCCGCAACCGGCCGGCGCTGGCCCAGGCCTTCCAGGAGGTGGGCACGGGCGAGCGCTTCATCGTGGTGGTCAACCACTTCAAGAGCAAGGGCAGCCCCTGCGACGCGCCCGACGCGGGAGACGGCCAGGGCAACTGCAACATCGTGCGCACCAACGCCGCCACCGAGCTGGTAAACTGGCTGGCCACCGACCCCACCGGCACCGGCGACCCCGACATCCTGATCGCCGGCGACCTCAACTCCTACGCCATGGAGGATCCCATCACGGTCATCAAGAACGCCGGCTACGTCAACCTGATCCACCAGTGGCTGGGGCTCAACGCCTACTCCTACGTCTTCGACGGCCAGTGGGGCTACCTGGACCACGCCCTGGCCACTCCTATCCTGGCCGACCAGGTGACGGGCGCGGTGGAGTGGCACATCAACGCCGACGAGCCGCCGGTGCTGGACTACAACCTGAACTTCAAGTCGCCGGGCCAGCAGGCGAGCCTGTACGCGCCCGACGAGTTCCGCTCCTCCGACCACGACCCGGTGGTGATCGGCCTCAACCTGGCGGAGCCCAACCAGAGCAACTTGGCCGGCTACGGCCTGGCCTGGCACAAGGGCAACGGCGCCGTGCGGCTCGGCAGCCTGTGGAACACCGGCGGCAGCACGGCCGACAACGACGGCGTGGCGCCCACCATCGGCGTTCCGTGGAACAACATCACCGGCGGCAGCGTGGACGTGACGGTCACCGGCGCAGATGGCTGGGTCACCGGCTGGGTGGATTGGAACAACGACGGTGACTTTGCCGACAGCGGCGAGCAGGTGTTCACCAACCTCCACGTGCCGGCCGGCACCACCGTCACCCAGACCTTCACCATCCCCGTGCCGGTGGGCAGCCAGAGCTTTAACGGCCGTTTCCGCGTCTACCCCAGCCCACAAACCCTGCTGGCCGCGCTGCAGCCCGACGCGCCGCCGTCCCCTGTGGGCGGCGCCAACGGTGGCGAGGTGGAGGACTACACCTGGAGCTTTGGGCCCAACGCGCTCGGCCTGTCTAGCTTCCGCGCTGCGCCTGTGGCGGCCTCCGCTCCCCTGGTTGCGATGGCTGCAGCCGTTGCCCTTGTCCTGGCGGCCTTGGCGGCCTGGTTGGCCCGCCGCCGGCAGACTTGCGTTGGTCGCTAACAGTTCCTTCATGGCGCCGGGCTGGGGATGGCCGCATCTCCAGCCCGGTTTTTCTTGTAGGACAACTCCGCAGGAGTTGTCCTACATTTGTTCTGGGCTCAGCGCCCGTGCTAAAATTGCCGCCATGACCGCCTCAACCCTGACCCTCACCGACTACGACCGCAGCTTGTTGGCCGGCGAGCGCGGGCCGGGCGTGCGCATGGCCATGTCCATCGTCGTGCGCATGGCCGAGGTGCAGCGCGCCGAGCGCCTGCTGGACATCACCATGGCCCACATCGACAGCGCTCTCTACATGGGCGACGCCACCCTGGCCTTCGCCGAGCGCCTGGCCGAGCAGGGCGCGCGCGTGGTGGTGCCTACCACCCTCAACGTCAGCGGGGTGGACGAGCACGGCTGGCGCGAGTGGCCGGTGCCGCCCGACTGGGCCGAGAAGGCCCACCGCCAGATGCTGGCCTACCAGGCCATGGGCTGCCGGCCCACCTTCACCTGCGCGCCCTACCAAACCGAGCCCCGGCCGCACTTCGGCCAGCAGATCGCCTGGGGCGAGTCCAGCGCCATCGTCTTCGCCAACTCGGTGCTGGGCGCGCGCACCGAGCGCTACCCCGACCTGTTGGACATCTGCGCCGCGGTCACCGGCCGGGTGCCGGCCGTCGGCCTGCACCTCACCGAGAACCGGGCCGGCCAGCTCTGGGTGCGGCTGCGGGGCATCCCCCCTGCGCTGCAGGCCGCGGACGACTTCTACCCGGTGCTGGGGCACCTGCTGGGCAAGCTGGCGGGGGACCGCATCCCGGTGGTGACGGGGCTGGAGGTCAGGCCCACCGAGGACCAGCTCAAGGCCCTGGGCGCGGCTGCGGCCTCCTCGGGCGCGGTGGCCCTCTACCACCTGGTGGGCATCACGCCCGAGGCGCCGACGCTGGAGGCGGCCTTCCAGGGTCGTTCCCCCGGCCCGGCCGTAGACGCGGACCTGCCGCGGCTGGCCGCGGCGCGGCGTGAGCTGAGCACTGCGGCCGAGGGCCGGCTGGACATGGTGGTGCTGGGCAGCCCCCACTTCTCTCTGGAGGAGTTTCGCCGCCTGGCGCCGCTGTTGGCCGGGCGGCGCTGCCACCCCGAGGTGCGCTTCTTGGTCACCACCTCGCGCGGGGTGGCCCTGTTGGCCGAGCGCGCCGGCCTGTTGGCGCCGCTGCGGGCCTTCGGCGGCGCCCTCACGGTGGACACCTGCATCCTCACCAGCCCCATGCTGCCGCCGGAGGTGCGCACCATCATGACCAACTCCGCCAAGTACGCCTACTACTCGCCCGGCATGTTGAAGGTGGCCGTAGCCTTCGGGACGTTGGAGGAGTGCGTGGAGTCCGCCGTGTTGGGCCGCGTGACTCGGGAGGAGAGCCGATGGAGCGCATAGTCCAGGGGCGGCCGCTGGTGCCCGGCGAGGCCGAGGCCGCGCTGTTGGTGACCGACGAGCCTCTCAGCTTTTGGGGCGGCTACGACTACGCCACCGGCGAGATCATTGACCGCCGCCACCCGCTGTCCGGCCAGATCGCAGCCGGACGCGTGCTGGCCCTTCCCTTCACCCGCGGGTCCAGCACCACCACTGCCGTGCTGCTGGAGGCGGTGCGCTGTGGCACTGCGCCGGCCGCCATCCTGCTGGCCACACCGGACCCCTTCCTGGCCTTGGGCTCCATCGTCGCCGACGAGATGTACGGCCGGCCGGTGGCGGTGGTGGCCCTGGAGCCGGCCGACTTCGCCGCGCTCCGCACGGGGGATTGGGCGCAGATCGGCCCGGATGGCGCGGTGAAGGTCGTCGGCGGGTCTTGAGGAGGTGAGATGACGTTGTTCACCCTGCAGAGCGCGCTGCGCGTCCCCGACCACGTGGTGGTGCGGGAGCTGGAGGGGGAGGCCGTGTTGCTGAACCTGGACACGGAGACCTACTTCGGCCTGGACGAGGTAGGCACCCGCATGTGGCAGCTGCTCACCACCCTGCCCAACGCCCAGGCCGCCTACGACGCGCTGCTGGCCGAGTACGACGTCAGCCCACAGACCCTGGCCGACGACCTCAGAGCCCTGGTGCAGCAGCTCCTGGACCACGGCTTGCTGGCGGTGGCCGAGGCCTAGCCGGCTGGCCGCCGCGCCTGCCATGAGCGGCCTGTTGGGCGTCTACCGCTTGGACGCCGCGCTGGTGGCTCAGAGCGAGCTGGCAGACATGGCCGAGCCGCTGCGGCCGTATGGCCCCGACGGCGTGGGGCTGTGGCGCAGCGGGTCGGTGGGCCT
>JANWYQ010000177.1 GCA_025055015.1 Caldilineales bacterium | reverse complement strand
TTGGTCAATGGACACTGGGAAATGGGCATGGGGCATTGGTCATTGGTCACTGGACATTGGGCCTGGGGCATGGGGCGGGGGTGGGCTGGGGCGATTTCGGGGCTGCGAGCCACGCCGGGGGTTGGCTGCGCTGGCCCAGGTGGCTGCGGCATGGGCTTGCGGGCGCGCTGCTGGCGGTGGTGTTCGTGGCGCTGCTGGGCAACGTGGACGGCGGCGGCCAGGTGGTGCGCAGCCTGGCGGAGCGCTCCGACAGCAGCTTCACCAGCAACCTGCCCGGCCTGCAGACCTTCGTGCGCGGGTTGGACGGACTGGTGCGGGTGGTCGCCACCGACGCCAGCCTGCCCGGCTACCGCTACTGGGACCCCAGCCGCGTGATCCCGTACACCATCAACGAGTTCCCCTACTGGAGCTTTCTCTTCGCCGATCTGCACCCCCACATGATCGCCATACCGTTCGGGGTGCTGTTCCTGGCCATGGCGTTCAACTTGCTGGCCCGCTACGGGTCCGTGGGCGCGGCGGTCGGCTCGACAGGCTCGCCGGCGGGCGGTTCGGCAGGCTCACGGACCGTTTGGCTGCGCCGCGTGACCGGGGACGGCCTGTACCCGGCTATGGCGCTCACCCTGGGCGCGTTGGCGGTGATCAACACCTGGGACCTGCCCACCTACTTCGGGTTGGCGGTGCTCACCTGGCTGGTGCGGGAGTGGCGGTCGGGCCGGCTGGCCGCGGCGCCGCAGGCATCGCTCCTCCGCACGGCGCTCTTCGCCGTGGGGCTGGGCGGCGCTGCCATCCTCCTCTACCTGCCCTTCTTCCAGCACTACCAGCCCCTGGCCAGCAGCGGCGTGGGCCTGGCCAAGGCCAAGACCCCCCTGGGCCTGTGGATGAACATGTGGGGCTTCTGGTTCTTCCTGGCCGTCAGCTCGGTACTGGTGGCGCTGCGCCGACGGCCGCCGGCCCGCTGGCCGCGCGATCCCGGCGTGCTGCGCTGGCTGCGCCTGGCTGCGGACCGCGGCGATCGGCTCGGCCGGGCGCTGGTGCTCAGCCGGGCTGCAGGCCAGCCGCTGGCCTCCACCGCTGCCGCCATCCTGGCCCTCGTCGGCGCAGGGCTGGCCCTGGCCGCGGCGCTCTGGCTGCTGGACTACCGGGTGCCGGCGGTGCTGTTGCTGCCGTGGCTGCTGTCGGGGCTGCTGTTGCTGCGCCGCAGCGCCGGGCCGCAGAGCCTGTTCCTGTCGGTGCTCACCTTCACCGGCCTGCTGGTGCTGCTGGGCGTGGAGTTCTTCTACCTGAAGGACCACCTGCAGGGCGGCGAGTGGCGGCGCATGAACACCCTGTTCAAGTTCTACATCCAGGCGTGGGTGATGCTGGCCCTAGCCGCGGGCGTAGCCCTGCCGCAGGTGTGGCGCTTCGTGCACGCCCGCTGGGGCGTCCTGGGCCGCGCCGCCTGGACGGTCGGCTTCGCCTGGCTCCTGGCCCTCTCCCTCGCCTTCCCACTGTTGGGCACGCCGGCGCGGCTAGACGACCGCTTCCCGCCCGAGAACGGCCGGCCGCCCGTGGGCACCCTGGACGGCATGGCCTACATGACCGTGGGCACCTACACCTGGCATCCCGACCCCGCCCAGGCGCCCCACACCCGCATCGTGCTGCGCCACGACTACGACGCGCTGCGCTGGCTGCTGGACAACGTGCGCGGGCTGCCCGTGGTGGCCGAGGCGGTGATCGGCTACTACCGCGAGGGCGGGCTGCGGGTGGCCAGCTTCACCGGCTTCCCCACCCTGCTGGGCTTCCACCAGGAGGGGGAGCAGCGCTACGGCTGGCAGACCGGCCCCCGGCGCAGCCAGGCGGAGGAGCTGTGGACCACCCTGGACCCGGAGCGCGCGCGCCAGCTCCTGGCGCAGCTCGAGGTGGACTACGTCTACGTGGGCCAGCTGGAGCGCATCATGTACTCGCCGGAGGCCCTGGCCAAGTTCGACCTCCTGGCCCAGCAGGGCAGCCTGGAGGCGGTCTACCGCAACGAGGGCGTGACCATCTACCGCGTGCGCAGAACTCCGTGAATGTAGCGCAACTCCTGCGGAGTTGCGTCACCGGTTGGGAGTGCTAACACTCGTCCATGTTTGCCGTCCTGAGCTTCTGGTTTCTCGTTCAGCTCTTTGCCTTGGCTGCGCTGCCGCTGGCCTGGCGGCTGTTGGCAGCGCTGCCCTCGCGCGGGTATGCGCTGGCCAAGCCCCTGGGCCTGCTGCTGGTCAGCTACGTCCTCTGGCTGGGGGCCAGCCTGGGCTTCCTGCGCAACAGCGCCGGCGGCGTCCTGCTGAGCTGGGCGCTGGTGGCCGGTCTGTCGCTGTGGATCGGCCGAGAGGCCTGGCAGCGAGACGCCGCAGGCCAGCGGCCCCTGCTGGCCTGGCTGGCCGAACATCGCCGCCTGGTGCTGGTCACCGAGCTCCTCTTCGCGCTGGCCCTGGCCGGCTGGGCCTGGGTGCGCAGCTATAGCCCCCAGATCACCACCGCCGGCGGCGAGAAGTTCATGGAGCTCACCTTCCTCAACGGCATCCTGCGCAGCGAGCGCTTCCCGCCCCTGGACCCCTGGCTGGCCGGCTTCGGCATCAGCTACTACTACTTCGGCTACGTGATGCTGGCCGCGCTGACCCGGCTCAGCGGCCTGGCGCCCAGCGTGGCCTTCAACGTTGGCCTGGCCACCTGGTTTGCCCTGACCCTCACCGGTGCGTTCGGGCTGGCTCTGGACATGACGGCGGCGCTGCTGGCGCGACGGAGGCCGGAGGGCGAAGCCGGCGATGAGGTGGAGAGGGTCCCGCTGCCGCGGCCAGCCTACGTCGCCGGGCTGTTAGGCGCGCTGTTCGTGGGCGTGCTGGGCAACCTGGTGGGCTTCCTGGAGTCCATGCACAGCATGGGTGTGGGGTCGGTGCGTTTTTGGCGCTGGCTGGACATCAAGGACCTCAACTGCCTGGGCGGGCCGACCTACACCGAGCCCATCGCCAACTGCCCCGCAGCCGGCGGGGGCTTGCTCCCTGACCGCTTCTTCTGGTGGTGGCGGGCCAGCCGGGTGATCAACGACCGAGACCTGCTGGGCAACGCGGTGGAGGTGATAGACGAGTTTCCCTTCTTCAGCTTCCTGCTTGGCGACATGCATCCCCATGTGCTGGCCCTGCCTTTCGTGCTGCTGGCCGTCGGGCTGGCGCTGGCCGTCGCGCTGGGCAGCCGCGAGGGAAAGGGGGAACGGGCAGGGGAGGCTGCTTCGGCCGGCGCGCCGCAGAAAGCGAACGCCGAAGCGCTCACTTCATCGCTCACGCCATCGCTCACCGGTTATCGCTCACTGTTCACCGTTCCCCGCTCACCGTTCACCGTCTTCCCGTTGGGCCCGGCCGGCTTCCTCCTCTACGCCCTCGCCCTGGGCGGGCTGGCCTTCCTGAACACCTGGGACTTCCCCATCTACGTCTTCCTGACCATGCTGGCCGTGGGCCTGTCCCGGTCGCGGGCGCAGGGCGGCGTGAGCTGGGCGGTGGCGGGGCAGGCGCTGCTGGCCGCGGTGGCCCTGGGCGTGGCGGGCGTGCTGCTCTACCTGCCCTTCTACGTCGGCTTCCAGTCCCAGGCCGGCGGCATCCTGCCCAACTTCATTTTCCCCACGCGGCTGGCGCAGTTCTTCGTCATGTTCGGCCCGCTGCTGACTGCAGCCATCTTCCTCTTGACGGCGCTGAGCCGCGACGAGCCGCGGGCGGTGGCGCAGGCTAGCCTCGGCTTCCTGGGGCTGACGGTTCTCGTCCCCTTGATCGTTCTGCTGGCCTTCCTGCTGCTGGCCGTGCTGACGCCGGCCGGCCAGGCTCTGGTGGACCGGCTGCGGGACCTGCCCGCGGTGCAACAGCAGGTGGGGGACGCCTCGCTCGTGGAGATCGCCCTGGACGTAGCCCGGCTGCGCCTGCGCACGCCGTGGACCTACCTGCTCTTGGCCGGCCTGCTGGCCTGGACCCTGGGCCTGCTGGCGCGCTGGCTCGCCGCCGCGCCCGATGCGCAGCGCAGCGAGGAGCTGCCGGCGCGCTCCCCGGTGGTTGGGTTTGTGTTGGCCGCGCTGCTGACCGCGCTGCTGCTCACCTTCAGCGTGGAGTTCGTCTACCTGCGGGACAGCTTCGGCGTGCGCATGAACACCGTGTTCAAGTTCTACTTCCAGGCCTGGGTGTTGCTGGCCCTGGTGGCCGCGTTCGCCGTGGTTTACCTGGCGGCCTTCGCCGGCCCGGCCCTGCGCACGGCAGGGCTGGCTGCCGTTGGGCTGCTGGTGGTGGGCGGCCTGTTCTACCCGGTGCTGGCCACCTACACCCGGGCCGAGCAGTTCAAGCCCCAGCCCACCCTGGACGGCACCGCTTACCTAGCCGTCGGCAACCCCGCCGACGCCGCGGCAGTGGCGTGGCTGCGGGCCAACGTGTCCGGCGTGGCCACGGTGCTGGAGGCCCACGGCGGCTCCTACACCTACGCCGGCCGCATCTCCGCCCAGACCGGCCTGCCCACCTTGCTGGGCTGGGAGGGACACGAGCTGCAGTGGCGCGGCGACACCGTGGAGCAGGACCGCCGCCGGCCCGACATCGAGCGCATCTACCGCAGCGCGCAGGGCGCGGAGCTGCAGCGCTTGCTGGACGCATGGGGGATTGACTACCTAGTGGTGGGCCCCCTGGAGCGCCAGACCTTCGGCATCACGCCGCAGTCGGAGGCGCGGTTTGCCCGCGCCATGGACCTGGTGTACGATGGCGGCGACGTGCGCATCTACCGCCGCCGCGGCTGACCGCATTGTCCCGAAAATCGCCTCTTCCCTTCGTAATGGCGACTTCAGCCGCTGTGCGCTGCTCGTACGACTAAAGGCGTCACTACCCAGGCTTTCACCCGCAGGGGTTGTGGCGTCCCCTGGGCATGAGCAATTCGTTGGCGACGCCTATGACGTCTGCTTCCCTTTCCCCCTCTGCCGACCGGCAGGCCGCGCTGGACCTGCTAGCCTGGCTCACCGTGGAGCGGCTGGGCTACGGCCTGGCCCTGCTGCTGGCTGCCGGCATCCGGCTGACCGCGCTGGGGTGGCAGCCCTTGGCGCCCGAGGAGGCGCGGCAGGCCATGGCCGCGCTGGACTGGGTGCGAGGACAGACCAGCCTGCCCCCTGCCGGCAGCAGCCCCCTGCTCCTCAGCCTGCACTATTTCACCTTCCTGTTCTTCGCCGCCACCGAGGCGTGGGCGCGGCTCTGGCCCGCGCTGGCCGGCGCCCTGGCCGTGCTCCTGCCCTACGGGCTGCGGCGGGAGCTGGGACGGGGCGCGGCGCTGGCGGCCTCCTTCCTGCTGGCCCTCTCCGGCGTCCTGGCCTTCTGGAGCCGCAGCGCCACCGGCGAGAGCTTCGCGTTCGCCGCGGGCCTGGCCCTGTTCGTCAGCCTAGCGGGGCTGCGCCGAACGGGCGGCCGCCCCTGGGCGCTGGCGACCGGGGCCGGCTTGGCTGCGCTGCTGGCCTCGGCGCCGGTGAGCTACTCGCTGCTGCTGGCCCTGGCGGTGGCCCTGATCGTGGCCGGCCGCGACTGGCTGCAGACCGTGGCCCAGCTCAGCCGCAGCCGATGGGCCGAGGCCGGCCTGGCGTTCGGCCTGGTCGTGCTGTTGGGCTCCACGGCCTTCCTGGTCCGGCCCGGCGGCCTGGCTGCGCTGGCCGACCTGCCGGCCGCCTGGCTAAGGCAGTGGACGCAGGGCGGCGGCTATCCCCTGGGCGTGCTGGTCCTGCGCTTCGTTCTGGTGGAGCCGCTGCTGCTGGCCCTAGGGCTGCTGGGGCTGGCCTGGGGCGTGCGCAAGCGGCACCCGTTGACCCCGCTGCTGGGCTTGTGGCTGGCCGTGGGCGCGGCCCTGCTGCTGCGTCCCGGCCGCACCCCGGCGGACCTGGGGGTGCTCAGCCTGCCGCTGGCCCTGTTGGGCGGCCAGGCCGTGGCCTCCTTCGCCCGACGCTGGCGGGAGGTGGAGGCGCGGGGCCAGACCACGCCCCTGCTGGCGACCCTGGCCGTGGGCACGGTGATCCTGGTGTTCACCGCCATCTGGCTGGCGGACTACGCCGCCTCCACCCGCTTCCCCCAGGACAACGTCTTCCTCTGGTTCGCTGCGATGGGCGTGGGGCTGCTGTTGGCGCTGGTGGCCTTCTACGTCCTGTGGTGGGACGCCTACGGCGCGGCCACCGCGGCCGGCCTGTTGCTGGTGGCTGCGCTGACCGTGCTCTCCGTGCGCGCCACGTGGGAGGCGACCCACAACACCGACGGCCTGCGCTGGGGCTCCCTGCGCACCACCGTGGGAGCTCCCGACGGCCCCAACCTGACCGCCTTTTTGGCCCAGCTGGCCGCGCAGGACCAGCCCTACGGCACCGACCTGTTCATGCTGGAGGTGGCCCTGGTGGTCCCGCCCGGCACGGAGCCCGACCCGCTGCTGCGCTGGTACCTGCGGGACGCCCAGGTGCGGATCGTCCCCGGCGCCGGCTCCAACACCGCCCACCGACTGATCGTCGCCCTTGCCGGCGAGGCGCTGCCCCTGGGCGAGGGCTTCGCCGGCCGCAGCTTCCGGCTGACCCAGAGCTGGTCGCCGGCGCAGCTGGCGGGCCACGCGCGCTGGCGCTGGCTGCTCTTTGGCCACTACGGCGCGCCGGCCGCGGAGCAGCGCGCGGTGGTGTGGGTGCGGGCGACGCCGTAGGCGGGGAGGGGAGGACCACGAAGGCGCGAAGGAGCACGAAGGTACGCGAAGCACGAAGGAGCGCGAAGCGCGAAGGTACGCGAAGCACGAAGGAGCACGAAGGGCGCGAAGCGCGAAAACTGCGAGGAGCATAGGCTGCGAAGGGCGAAGGCGGCGCAGCGATGGGATGGCCGAGATGGTGTCCTCTGTGACGTCTGGTGGCCTCGCAGTCGAAATTCAGCTAGTGCCCGGTGGACTCCGCGCACGATAGCGTCCCGCCCTTTGCAGCGTTTGGTGGCTTTGTGATCCAAGTCCTTCGTGCTGCAGGCCCTCTCGACCGCCGTCGTCCGCTCTAGAGAACCGACCCGAACTTTTACCCGTTTGCCGCATCCGGCTGCAGCGCTGACCGGCCGCGAGCGTGATCCCGTCAAACCACTCGTTTGAGCCCTCGCCATGAAAGACTTGTCTCGTCACCACTCACCTGCCCCCTTCCCGTCGGTCGCGGAACGGGGCGATCGGCCCTCCCGCTTGGACCGCTCCCTGGCCCAGCTCTTCACCTGGAACTGGGAGAAGCTGGCCTGGGCTGCGCTGCTGGCCGTGGCCTTGATCATACGTCTGGTAGACCTGGAGGCGCGCACCGCCAGCCACGACGAGAGCGAACACGCCTGGTTCGCCTACAACCTGTACGCGGGCAAGGGCTACGAGCACAACCCCATCTACCACGGGCCCTTCATCTACCACGTCATGGCCCTGTTCTACGTGCTCTTCGGCCACGGCGACACCACCGCGCGGCTGCCCACCGCCTTCTTCGGCTTCGGCATCGTGGCCATGATGTGGCCCATGCGACGCTGGCTGGGTCGCTACGGCGCGTTCTTCGCCGCGGCCCTGCTCACCCTCTCGCCGGCCCTCCTGCACTACTCGCGCCACACCCGCCACGACATCTACGAGATCTTCTGGGCGGTGGTGCTGTTCTACGCCGTCTTCCGCTACATCGAGAGCGACCCGGCGCGGCCGACCCGCTGGCTCTACCTGGCCGCCGCCGCCCTTTCCCTGGCCCTGGCCAGCAAGGAGGACGCATTCATCCACGGCGCGCTGCTGGGGGGCTTTTTGATCTTGTTCCTGCTCTACCGCTGGACGCTGTGGCGGGTGGACCCGGACTTCCCGGCGAAGGAGCGAGAGGCGCCGGTGACCGGCACGTCGGGCCGGGACTGGGCCGTGCTGGCCGGGCTGGTGGCGCTGTCCCTGCTGGGTGCCCTGCTGCTGCGGGTGAGCGGCCTGACGCGCGCCGCCTACGACACCGCCGGCGCAGGCGGGCTGCTGCAGACCCTCTTGCGCCTGTTGCCTATGATCGCAGCGCCGGCTGCTGCGGTGGCCTTGGCCGTCTGGTACCTGGGCTGGCGGCGGGACCGCGGGGCGCCGCCGCTGGCCTTCAGCGCCGCGGGCGACATGGCCGTGCTGCTGGCCACCCTGATCCTGCCCTGGACCTCGCCCCTCTTCATCCGCGCCCTGGGCTACGACCCCCTGGACTACAGCTTCCCCGGCGGCATCCTGAGCTCCCTGTCGGTGGTGCTGGCGGTGGCGGGCGTGGCCATCGTCCTGGGGGTGCTCTGGAACCGGCGGCGCTGGGTGACCGCCGCAGCCATCTTCTACGCCATCTTCGTGGTCTTCTTCACCACCTTCTTCACCAACGGCAAGGGGTGGGCCACCGGGCTGGTGGGATCCCTGGGCTATTGGCTGTCGCAGCAGGGGGTGGCCCGCGGCTCCCAGCCGTGGTACTACTACGCTCTGTTGGGGCCCTACTACGAGTTCCTGCCGCTGCTGCTCAGCGTGCCGGTGGTCTACCGGGCCTGGGTGCGGCGCAACCCCGTCTCGCTGGCGCTGCTGGCGGCCCTGGTGGCCCTCTCGGTCGGCGCGATCGCGGCCGACGGCTCGCCCGACCTGCGCAGCCAAGGGGTGCACAAGGCCCTGGCCCACGCCGCCGTGGTGGTGGCCGTGCTGGCTGCGGGCTGGGGCGGGCTGCTGCGCTTCCCGCGCAAGGAGCAGGCCTTCCTGGCCTTCCTGCCCCTGGCCGTGGTGGGGAGCTGGGGCATCTACTCCTGGGCGGGCGAGAAGATGCCCTGGCTGCTGGCCAGCATCGCCATGCCCATGGGCATCGCCGGCGGCTGGTGGCTGGGCCAGGTGGTGGAGCGGGTGGACTGGCAGGCGGTGCGCAGCCGGGGCGGCGTCTGGATTGCCGTGCTCACCGTGCCGCTGCTGGCCGCGCTGCTGGCCCTGGTGCGCAGCCAGCCCTTCCGCGACCGCACCATCGAGGGCCTCAGCCAGACCAGCCAGTGGCTGGCCGCGCTGTTGATTGCGGCCGTCACCCTCTACCTGATGGTGCGCCTGGCGCGGCGGCTGGGCTGGCCGGAGGCGCGGCGGGTCCTGGGCCTGACGGTCACCGCGCTGCTGGCCCTGTGGACGGTGCGCGTCACCTACATGCTCAACTTCATCAACTACGACTACGTGGTCGAGCACCTCTTCTACGCCCACGCCTCGCCCGACCCCAAGATGGTGATGCGCGAGCTGGAGGCCATGAGCCGGCGCACCGTAGGCGACAAGCAGATGAAGGTCGCCCACGACGACGACTCCTCCTGGCCCTTCACCTGGTACCTGCGGGACTGGCCCAACGCGGTCTACTTCGGCGCCACTCCCACCCGCGAGGTGCTGCGGGACGCGCCCGCCGTGCTGGTGGGGGACAAGAACCTGGAGAAGGCGCGGCCCTTCCTGCAGCGGGACTACTACGAGTTCCGCCACCGCCTGATCTGGTGGCCGGACGAGGGCTATCGCAACTTCACCTGGGAGAAGCTGCGCGCCGGCCTGACCGACCCCGTCAAGCGCCGGGAGTTCCTAGACGTGGTCCTGTGGCGGCGCTACCGCACCCCCACGTCGGAGTGGCCGCTGGTGCACCGCTTCAGCCTCTTCGTGCGCAAGGACATGGCCAACCAGCTGTGGGACTTCGGCGCACAGCCGGCCGCTGTGGCTCCCGTGGTCGCCGACCCGTACGAGAAGGGCATGCGGCAGGTGGCAGCGCTGCGGGTCTTCGGCGCAGGCCCCGGCGACGCGGCCGGCCTGTTCAACTTCCCCCGCGCCCTGACGGTGGCGGCCGACGGCGCCGTGTTGGTGGCCGACAGCGGCAACCACCGCATCCAGGTCTTCGACCCCGCGGGCAACCTGATCACCCAGTGGGGCAGCTCGTGCGAGCTCTACGCCAACGGCCTGCCCGGCTGCGTGGACCCCGACGGCCCCGGGCCCCTGGGCCTGGGCGACGGCCAGCTCCGGGAGCCGTGGGGCGTGGCCGTGGGGCCGCAGGGCAACGTCTACGTGGCCGACACCTGGAACCACCGCATCCAGGTGTTCGACCGCAGCGGCCGCTTCCTCAAGGGCTGGGGCTCCTTCGCCACCACCGGCGGCGAGGCGGTAGGCAGCCCCGGCAGCTTCTGGGGCCCGCGCGGGCTGGCGGTGGACGCAGCCGGCAACCTCTACGTGGCCGACACCGGCAACAAGCGCATCCAGGTGTTCGACGCCGACGGCCGCTTCCTGGGCCAGTTCGGTGGCGCAGGCGTGGTGGAGGGGCGCTTCGATGAGCCGGTGGGCCTGGCGCTGATCCCGCGGCCTGACGGCGGGGCGGGCGGCGTGCTCTTCGTGGCCGACACGTGGAACCGGCGGGTGCAGAAGTTCGACCTGCTCTACCCAGACGACCTCGGCGGCGCGCCGCTGGCCGCGTTCGTCAAGGAGTGGCCCATCGAGGGGTGGAACAGCCAGAGCGTGGTCAACAAGCCCTACTTGGCCACCGACGGCCGGCTGGTGTACGTCACCGACCCGGAGGGCTTCCGCGTCTTGGTGTTCGACGTGGACGGCAACTTCCGCGCCGGCTTCGGCGCCTACGGCTTCGACAGCCAGAGCTTCGCCCTGCCCGTGGGCATCGCCCTGGGCCCGGACGGCAACGTCTACGTCGTCGACTCGGACAACCACCGGGTGATGGTGTTCCCGCCGGTGGAGTAGCCTTCGCCCTGCGCAGGCGTGTTCATCGGTCAGCCCGAGACGAAGGCTCTCAACTCGTGTAGCGCCGCGGGATGGCGTGTGATGGCCTGGTCTCCCTCACCCCAGCCCCTCTCCCGAGGGAAGAGGGGCGAACGGGCCCACCGTCTTGTCGTTTTCGGCAACGCGTCTGCCTTTTTGCCTCCGTTTCCCTCTCCCTTTGGGAGAGGGCCAGGGTGAGGGCAGATAGTTACAGCGACAGGTTTTCCCGCCACCGCGGCGTCTTCCGCCGCGCGTGGGCTTCTCCGGAGGCGCGTATGCTCGATCTGCTGGCGCGTGAGCCGCTGTTGCTGCTGTTCGTGGTGGCAGCCCTGGGCTTCTTGATCGGCCGCATCCAGTTCCAGGGCGCTAGCCTGGGCGTGGCCGCGGTGTTGTTCGTCGGCCTGTTCTTCGGCGCGCTGCGCCCCGACCTGAAGCTGCCCACCGTGGTGTTCCAGATAGGGCTGGTGGTCTTCGTCTACACCATCGGCGTCAGCAGCGGCCCGGCCTTCTTTGCGTCTTGGCGCAGCGGCGGGCTGCGGGACAACCTGCTGGTGGTGGCCATGCTGATCTTCGCCGCGGGCATCCTGGCGCTGGGCCATCTGGTGGTGCGGCCGGATCCGGCTATCAGCGCAGGGATCTACGCCGGCAGCCTGACTAACACCCCGGCCCTGGCGGCCCTGGTGGAGGCGGTCAGCCGGAGTGCGCCGGAGGCTGTGCGGGAGACGGTGGCTGCGCTGCCGGTAGTGGGCTACTCGGTGGCCTACCCGATGGGCGTGTTGGGGCCCATCCTGGCCATCTTCGCAGCGCAGACGCTGTGGCGCATAGACTACCGCGCCGACGCCAAGCGGGTGCGCGGGGTGCACCTGGCCGAGCAGGAGCTGTACAACCAGACGGTGCTGGTGACCCGGCCGGAGGCCACGGGGGTGCCGGTGGCGCAGCTGGTGGCGCAGCACGGCTGGGATGTGGTCTTCTCCCGGCGCAAGCGCGGGGGCGAGGTCACTTTGGTTAGCGGCGACACCACCCTGGCCCTGGGCGACCTGGTGAGCGTGGTGGGGACGCCGGAGCAGGTGGACGCGGTGGTGCACGCCATCGGCACGACGCCTCCCTCCGGCGAGGACCTGGCCTACGACCGCAGCGCCTACGACTTCCGGCGCATCTTCGTGTCCAACGAGGCCCTGGCCGGCCGTCGGCTGGGCGACCTGAACCTGACGCAGCGCTACGGCGCGCTGGTGACCCGGGTGCGTCGGGGGGACGCGGACTTCCTGGCCCACGGGGACACGGTGCTGGAGCTGGGGGACCGGGTGCGAGTGGTGGCCCCGCGGGAGCAGATGAAGGCGCTGAGCGAGCTCTTCGGCGACTCGTACAAGCGGCTGAGCGAGGTGAACCTGCTCTCCTTCGGCCTGGGGGTGTCGCTGGGGCTGCTGGTGGGGTTGGTGCCCATCCCTCTGCCGGGTGGCATCGTGCTGAAGCTGGGGCTAGCAGGCGGGCCGCTGGTGGTGGGGCTGGTCCTGGGCGCGCTGCGCCGCACCGGGCCGATCCTGTGGACGCTGCCCTACGGCGCAAACCTCACGTTGCGCCAGGTGGGGTTGATCCTGCTGCTGGGCGGCATCGGCGTCAACTCCGGCCGCACGTTCGTGGAGACGTTGGCGGCCGGCAGCGGGGTGCAGCTCTTCCTGATGGGCGCGGCGGTGAGCGTGACCACTGCGTCCGTGGCCCTGGTGATCGGATATCGGGTGTTCAAGATGCCCTTTGCGGTGCTGACGGGGCTGGTGGCCGGCCTGCACACCCAGCCCGCCGTGTTCGGCTTCGCCACCGAGCAGTCCCGGAACGAGCTGCCCAACGTGGGCTACGCCCTAGCCTTTCCCGTGGCCACCATCGCCAAGATCGTGATCGCGCAGGTGGTGTGGCGGGTGTTGGGGTAGGGCGGTCGAGTGGAGTTTGGCGGGGGAGAGAAGGGAGGATGGTGGCGCGGCTCTGGTCACCCTCGCCGTCTCGGACGAGGGCTGTTCGGGACGCTTGACAGGCGCTCAGGAGAGTAGCAGAATGCCGGCAACGGCAACCGGTCGGTGGTTTCCAGGTTTTGCATTCCGCTTTTTGTCATACCTGTCTCTCCGCATAAGATCGGGCGAGGGCGTATTATGCGGCGAGATTTCCTGATAACACCCCCTGTGGGGACAAAAAGCGGAATGGCGGGCTGGCGGGATATGACGACCGGCATTCCCGCGAATCACTAGTTAGCCAGCACTGGTCACATCGCCGTGTGAAAAGGAGAATCCATGAAGACGCTTATCACCGAATTCATCAGCCTCGATGGTGTCGTCCAGGCCCCTGGCGGGC
>JANWYQ010000156.1 GCA_025055015.1 Caldilineales bacterium | reverse complement strand
ACGGTGGACCGGCCCGACCCCGCCATCTACGGCGTGGACGCCTTCTACCCGGCCTCGCCCGCGGTGGCCGGCGCGGAGCAGTGGCAGCGTGGCCGCCGCCTGCTGGCCGTGCGCGTCTTCCCCTTCCAGTTCAACCCCGTCACGCGCCAGGTGCTCTACCACCCGGAGGTGGAGGTGGTGGTGCGCGTAGAGGGCGCGGTGATCGGTGATCGGTTATCAGTGATCGGTGATCAGTCACCGTTGACCGTTGACCGTTCACCGTTGACCGTTGACCGTTCACCGACCACCGCCACCGGCGCGGTCCGCATCCGCACCGGCCCGCGCGGGCTGTACCGGCTGACCTACGGCGACCTGCTGGCGGCCGGCGCGACGCTGAGCAGCATTGACCCCCGCACCTTCACCATGACCAACCGCGGCCAGCCGGTGCGCATCCAGGTGATCGGCGAGGGGGACGGGAGCTTCGACCCCGGCGACCAGGTGATCTTCTTCGCTGAGCCCTACCAGGGCCGCTACATGACCCAGAACGTCTACCGCCTGTTCTGGGGCGACACCCTGGCCGGCCCGGAGAGCCGCATCGGCGCCCGCCATGTCACCCCCACCGGCAGCGAGCCCGTCGTCGCCGCCATCACCCAGACTCTGCGCATCGAGTTCGACCAGGCCTACTACAGCGACTACCCCCTGCCCCAGACCGCGGACCACTGGTTTGAAAATCCGCTCTATCCCAACAGCTCGACGCCCACGGTGGTTCGCACCTACACCCTGGCCCTGGACGACCCGCTGACCACCGGCAGCGTGCGGGTGCGGGCCCAGCTCTACGGCGGCAGGAGCCAGGCGGCCAACCCCGACCAGTCGGTGAAGCTGTGGCTGAACAGCTACGAGGTGACCACCTGGCAGTGGGACGGCCGCGTGGGCTACCTGGGCCAGGCCACCGCGCCGGCCGCCTGGCTGGACGGCTCGCCCAAGGCGCTGAAGCTGGAGGCCGCGCTGAGCCAGCTCTCCGGCGTCAGCGAGTACTGGGTCTACCCCGACTGGGTGCAGGTGGCCTATCCGGCCGCGCCCGAGGCGGAGAACGACCGCATCGTCATCGAGGGCATTGACCAGATCGGCCCCACCATGCAGATCACCGTCACCGGCTTCACCACCCCCGCGGTGCGCATCTACGACGTCCGCCGGCCGCGGGAGCCGGTGCAGCTCACCGCCAGCCAGGCCATCACCGACGGCCTCGGCTATCGCATCCGCTTCTGGGACGCGTGGGACCCCGGCGAGCCGCCGGCGGCCTACGCCCTGGCCGCGGACGCCGCGCTGTTGGCGCCGGCCGCAGTGGAGCTGGACACCCTGACCGGCCTGGACACCTCGGTCCAGACCGCGGACTACATCGCCATTGTGCACCGCAGCCTGTGGGACGCCGTGCAACCGCTGCTGGACCGCCGTGCGGCCCAGGGCCTGCAGGTGGCCAAGGTGGACGTGCAGGACATCTACGACGACTTCAGCCACGGGCTGGTGGACCCTGAGGCCATCCGCGCCTTCCTGACCCACGCCTACAACGCGTGGAACCCCGGCGGCGAGCCCCCGCGCTACGTGCTGCTGGTGGGCGATGGCCACTACGACTTCAAGCGCGCCACCGGCACCACCATGCCCAACCTAATCCCGCCCTACCTGGTCCACGTGGACCCCTGGATCGGCGAGACCGCGGCCGACAACCGCTACGTGAGCGTGGACGGGCCAGGCGACTACCTGCCCGACATGGCCATCGGCCGCATCCCCGCCCGCAACCCAGCGGACGTGACCGCAATGGTGAACAAGATCCTGGCCTACGAAGATCCCCTGCAGGCGCCGGACGGCGACTGGCAGAGCAGGGCCGTCTTCGTGGCCGACAACTACGCCGACTCGGCGGGCAACTTCCATGCGCTGAGCGACGAGGTGCGCACCAACTGGCTGCCGCCGGGCTACACCACCCCGCGCATCTACTATCGCTTGAACAGCTCCCTGGACACCGGCGAGAAGATGCGCGCCGCCATCAAGCAGGCTTACAACGACACCGCCGTCTACGTGCAGTGGTTTGGCCATGCGTCCCGCTTCCGCTGGGGCTCGGTGAGCATGTTCAACATCTTCGACCCGCCCACCCTGGTGCCCAACACCCAGTTGCCCTTCACGGCGCACTATGCCTGCTGGTCGGGCTACTTCATCAACATAGACAACAGCTGGCAGACCCTGAGCGAGACGCTGCTCCTGCAGCCAGGCCGCGGCTCCATTGCCGACTTCGCGCCCAGCGGCCTGCACATCGGCAGCGCGCTGCTCACGCTGAACGAGGGCCTGGTGCTGGCCCTCTTCCGCGACCGCATCCGCGAGGTCGGCGACGCCACTACCCAGGCCAAGCTCTACTTCTTCGCCAACAGCAGCGGCTGGCACGACGTGCTGGACACGCAGATCCTCTTCGGCGACCCGGCGTTGCGGCTGCGCATCCCCGCCACGCTGCCCACCCCGCCCACGGTCGGCGTCGAGCTTACGGGCGCCGGCGTCCGGCTGAGCTGGCCCCACCTGCTGGACAGCAGCCAGTACGAGGTGTGGCGGGGCACCGCGCCCTACTTCGACCCCGACGCGGCCGAGGGCGTGCTGGTGAGCACGGTGGACGCCGGCTTCGTGGGCGCGGGCGCGTCCTTCCAGTTCACCGACGACGGCGCCACGCCGCTGCCGCCCGTCCAGATCATCGGCGACCCGGCGACCAACTACTTCTGGGTGGTGCGCTCCCGCAACCGCGACGCAGCCTCGGGCCTCTCCAACCGGGTGGGCGAGTTCGACTTCGCGCTGGTGCCGGGCACGCCGTGAGCCGGTGAACGGTGACCGGGATACGGTGACCGG
>JANWYQ010000131.1 GCA_025055015.1 Caldilineales bacterium | reverse complement strand
TTTTGGGGGGGGGGGGGTGGGGTTGTGCCCGGGGGGGGGGCCCACGGGGGGGGTGGGGGGGGCCCCGGCGCCGGCCGGCGGGGGCCGGGTCCCGGCGGGGCCCCGGGGGGGGCCCCAACGCCCCCCATCCCGGCCGTTGGTCACCGGCCCGCGCACCAGCAAGTAGCCCTGCGCCAGCAGGCGACGACGGAGGTCCACCCGATAGCCCTCCTCGGCCAGGCGATGGGCGCTGGCGATGAACCACTGGCGGAGGCCAAAGCCGCGCCAGGGCACTGTCGCCTGGGCCGCCCGCTTCCAGGCTGCGAAGAACGCGTAGATCGGCTCCCCCGGCGTCACCCGGTGGATCAGGTTTTTGGGGAGGATGGTTTGGAACTCCGCCGGGTCGAACCCCAGGCGAAAGTTGGTGCTGAAGAGCAGTCCCTCGGCTGCCAGATCGCCGCCGTCGGCCGGCTTGCGCAGCAGGTTGGCAGCCCAGATGCGGCCGAAGGGCTCGGCGGTGCCCTCGATCAGCAGGCCGCCGGGCAGCAGGTAGCGGCCCAGCATGGCCCAGGCCGGCGCCACGTCCTCCTCTCGGTACTGGCGCAACACGTTGAACGCGCGGATCAGGCGCACGGTCTCCGGCGTGCCGTCGGGCTGCAGCTGCAGCGGGAGGTTGAAGCCCCCAAGGCGAAACTGCGTCAGGTTGTCGGCGAAGGGCTGCGCGGCGGCCACGCGCGCCGGGTCAATCTCAACGCCTAACACCGGCAGCGATGGGTTGACCCGCCGCAGCCGGGCGGCGCTCTCCAGGGTCGTCACCGGCTCGTCCCCGTACCCCAAGTCCACGAAGAGGGCGCCCCGCCACGGGCCGTCCTGCCGACGCAACAGCCCCGGATCGTAGAGCAGCAGGAAGTTGTCCACCCGACGGAGGCGGTTGCTGGCCGTCTTGCCGCGGGTAGGCTGGCCGAGGGGCTTTTGGCGGCGTCCGGCCGCCGGCTGCTGGATCTTCCTCGCCATGGGTCGAACGTCGAGCCCACTGGAAACGTCGGGCGGCCTCAGTATAGCGCTCCGCTGCGCTTTGGTCAAAGGGGCCGCGTCGGTCTGGCGTCGACTTGCGAATATGACTTGCGTCATGTCAGCGCCCAGGGGGGCTATGGTAAGATGGGGCAACTGGTTCAAGGACGTACGTCTGCCCGGCGGGCTGTTGACTTGTGCGCGATGGCCCCCGGGCCACGGCTTATGGAACGAGGAGAGACCACATGCCGCCTACACCGACTAAGGAGCGAACGCCCCGTGCAGAGAAGGGCCACCCTAGCGGTGATCCCAGGTTTCAGTTGATTGACCGCACCCTCAAACGCCTGCAATACCAGCAAGATGCGCTGATCGAGGTCCTGCACACGGCGCAAGAGGCCTTCGGCTTCCTGGCGGAGGACCTGCTGATCTACATCGCGCGCCAGCTTAAGCTGCCGCTGAGCTGGGTGTACGGTGTTGCCACTTTCTACCACTTCTTCTCCCTCAAGCCCCAAGGCGAGCACAACTGTATTGTGTGCATGGGCACAGCCTGTTATGTGAAGAGGGCTGCCGAGATCGTGGCTGCGCTGCAGGCCGAGTTCGGCGTGGAGGCCGGCCACACCACACCGGACGGCAAGTTTACCCTGCTGACGGCCCGCTGTTTGGGCAGCTGTGGGCTGGCGCCGGTGTTGGTGTTGGACGGCGAGGTCCTGGCGCGCGAGACGCCGGAGAGCACGGTGAGCAAGGTGCGCGCTCGGCTGGCCGGCGCAGCGGCCACCAACGGCCACGGCGCCTCTGTCGCCCAGCCGGCCCTTCAGGAGGTTGAAGCTGTATGAACCGAGTAGAGCTGCAAGCAATTGCCCAACGTGAGCTAGACCAGCGCCAGTCGTATCGCTGCCGGCTGCTGTGCTGCGCCAGCACGCCATGCATCTCGTCAGGCGGCACCGCTGTCCAGAAGGCGATGGAGGAGGCCATCAAGGCCAATGGGCTGAACGCCGAGGTGGTCACCGTAGCCACCGGCTGCATGGGCCCCTGCAGCCGCGGGCCGATGGTCACGGTTCAGGTCCAGGGGCAGCCCGACGTGATCTACGAGCGGGTGACTCCCGAGGTGGCAGAGCAGATCGTCGCCCGCCACGCAGTGGCAGGCGAGCCGGTGGCCGACCACGTGATGCCCAGCAACCTGCCCTTCTTCACCAAGCAGACCAAGGTGGTGCTGTCCAACAGCGGCTTGATTGACCCGGAGCGGCTGGAGGACTACATCGCCGTGGGCGGGTACAGCGCCCTGGCCCACGTGCTGCGGGAGATGACCCCGGAGGAGGTGTGCGCCGAGATCAGCAAGAGCGGCCTGCGCGGCCGCGGCGGCGCCGGCTACCCCACCGGCCTCAAGTGGGACCTGGTGCGCAAGGCGCCCGGCGAACGCAAGTACGTGGTGGCCAACGGCGACGAGGGAGACCCCGGCGCCTACATGGACCGCACCCTGATGGAGTCGGACCCCCACCGAGTGCTGGAGGGGATGGCCATCGCAGGCTATGCGGTAGGGGCCACCCAGGGCTTCATCTACGTGCGCGGGGAGTACCCCATCGCGGCCAAGCGGCTGGAGAAGGCGATCCGCGCGGCGGAGCGCCGCGGGCTGTTGGGCAGCCGTATCCTGGAGAGCACCTTCAACTTCCGCATTGACATCCGCATCGGCGCCGGCGCCTTCGTGTGCGGCGAGGAGACGGCGCTGATGGCCTCCATCATGGGCCGTCGCGGCCAGCCCGTGCCGCGGCCGCCCTACCCGGCCCAGAGCGGCCTGTGGGGCTGCCCCACACTGATCAACAACGTGGAAACCTTCGGCTGCATCGTGCCCATCATCCAGAAGGGCGCAAGCTGGTTCGCCAGCATGGGCACCGCCAAGAGCAAGGGCACCAAGATCTTCGCCCTGGCCGGCAAGGTGAACAACACCGGCCTCATCGAGGTACCCATGGGCATCACCCTGCGGGAGATCGTCTTCGACATCGGCGACGGCATCCCCGGCGGCCGGAAGTTCAAAGCCGCGCAGACCGGCGGCCCCAGCGGCGGCTGTATCCCCGCGGAGCACCTGGACACGCCGGTGGACTACGAGAGCCTGCGCGCTCTGGGCTCCATCATGGGCTCCGGCGGCCTGATCGTGATGGACGACCAGAGCTGCATGCCGGACGTGGCCAAGTTCTTCATGGAGTTCTGCATGGATGAGAGCTGCGGCAAGTGTGTGCCGTGCCGCGTGGGCACCGTGCAGATGTACCGCATCCTGCAGCGTATCACCAACGGCAGCGCCACCCTGCGCGATCTTGAGATCCTGGAGGAGCTGTGCGAGATGGTGCGGGACACCAGCCTGTGCGGCCTCGGCCAATCCGCGCCCAACCCGGTGCTCAGCACGCTGAGGTACTTCCGCGAGGAGTACCTACAGCACATCCAGGAGCACCGCTGCCCGGCCGGCGTGTGCCAGATGACCGAGGTACCCATCATCGAGCTGGTCCACCGGCCGATCGCACGCGCAGCGGCTGCGTCGCCTGTGGCCTCGTGACGCCGACATCGAGAGGAGAGAGCTATGGCAGTCATTACTTTGACGATCAACGACGAGCTGGTCAGCGGTCGAGAGGGCGATACGCTGTTGACGCTAATGCGGGAGAAGGGCATCGAAGTGCCCACCCTATGCCACCTGGATGGCCTGAGCCCTCGCGGCGGGTGCCGCCTCTGCCTGGTCGAGGTGCAGGGCTCCAACCGCCTGGTGCCGGCGTGCATCACCCCGGCGCAGGAGGGGATGAGCATCGTGACCCACAGCGAGCGCCTGATCAAGTATCGCCGCATGATCCTGGAGCTGCTGTTCTCCGAGCGCAACCACATCTGCGCCGTGTGCGTGATGAACGGTCGCTGCGAGCTGCAGGCCGAGGCCGCCGCCATCGGCATGGACCACGTGCGCTACGACTACCTCACGCCGCAGCTGCCCATTGACGCCAGCCACCAGCGCTTCGCCGTGGACCACAACCGCTGTATCCTGTGCACTCGCTGCGTGCGCGTGTGCGACGAGGTGGAGGGCGCTCACACCTGGGACGTGATGGGCCGCGGGGTGAACTCGCGCGTGATCACCGACCTAAACCAGCCCTGGGGCACCAGCAAGAGCTGCACCAGCTGCGGCAAGTGCGTGCAAGTGTGCCCCACCGGCGCGCTGCACCTGAAAGGCTCGACGGTAGCCGAAATGCGAAAGGATCGTGACTTCCTGCGCTGGATCCTGGACGGACGGGAGAAGAAGCAGTGGATCCTGCGCAACGGTGGACAGGAGAGTGGGCGATGACACCGGTGCCGACCAAACGAGCCCCTGCGGCCAAAGCAAACGAACCCACAGCCAGAAAGGTGCGCCTGGCCACGGTATGGCTGGGCGGCTGCTCCGGCTGCCATATGAGCTTCCTGGACCTGGACGAGAAACTGATCGAGCTGGCGGAGCTGGCGGAGCTGGTCTACAGCCCCATCGCCGACGCCAAGGAGTTCCCCGAGAACGTGGACGTCACCCTGGTAGAGGGCGCAGTGGCCAACGTGGACAACCTGGAGCTGGCGCTGAAGATCCGCGAGCGCAGCAAAGTAGTGGTCAGCTTCGGCGACTGCGCCGTGACCGGCAACGTCCCCAGCATGCGCAACTGGCTGCCGGTGGACGACCTGCTGACCCAGGTGTACCGCGAGGGGCCGGGCAGCGTGCCCCGCGGGGCCGAGGCCGACGGCATCGTGCCCGCCCTGCTGCCGCGAGTGGTGCCCCTGCACCATGTGATCCCAGTGGATGCCTTCATCCCCGGCTGTCCGCCCGACCCCGACCGCATCTGGACGGCCGTCTCCGCCCTGCTGCGCGGCGAGCCGGTGCTGTTGGACGAGAAGATGCGAAAGTTCGGATGATGCGCCATGTCCTGCGCGAGGAAACTACTATGAGTCGCACGGTAACCATTGACCCCGTCACCCGTATCGAGGGCCACGCCAAGATCACCATCCACCTGGACGACGCCGGCCGCGTGGCCGACGCGCGCTTTCATGTGGTTGAGTTTCGCGGCTTTGAGAAGTTCTGCATCGGCCGCACCTTTTGGGAGATGCCCGGCATCACCGCGCGCATCTGCGGCATCTGCCCGGTCAGCCATCTGCTGGCCAGCGCCAAGGCCGGCGACGAGATCTTGGGCGTTCGCGTTCCCCCGCGCGCCGAGAAGCTGCGCCGGCTGATGAACTGGGCCCAGATCGTGCAGAGCCACGCGCTCAGCTTCTTCCACCTGAGCGCGCCCGACCTGCTGCTGGGCATGGAGAGCGATCCGGCGCAGCGCAACATCATGGGCCTGATCCAGCAACGGCCCGACATCGCCCGGAACGGCATCCGCCTGCGCCAGTTCGGTCAGGAGGTGATCCGCCTGCTGGGCGGCCGCAGCGTCCACCCGGCGTGGGCCGTTCCCGGCGGCGTGCGCGAGTCCCTGACCGCCGAGAAGCGCGATCAGATCCGCCGGATGCTGCCGGAAGCCTTCGACATCATCGAGCTGGCGTTGGACCTGCTGAAGGACTCCTTCGACTCCTTCGCCAATGAAATCCAGAGCTACGGCGACTTCCCCAGCCTTTACATGGGCCTGGTAACCCCCCAGGGCGGCCTGGAGCACTACGACGGCCTCCTGCGCGTCGTGGACGCCGACGGCAAGGTGCTGGAGGAAGCGCCGCCGGGCGAGTTCCGACGCTTCATCGCCGAGGCCGTGGAGCCGTGGAGCTACCTGAAGTTCCCCTACTACAAGCCCTTGGGCTACCCGGCCGGCATGTACCGCGTCGGTCCCCTGGCGCGGCTGAACGTCTGCGACTTCGCCGGGACCCCGCGAGCCGACCGCGAGCTGCGGCAGTTCCGCCGGCTCGGCGCGCGCGGCAAGCCCGTGACCAGCAGCTTCCACTACCACTATGCCCGACTGATCGAGATCCTCTTTGCCCTGGAAAAGATCGAGGAGACGGTGGAAGACCCCACCATCGTGGGCGACCACGTGCGCAACTACGCGTCGGTCAACCAGGAGTACGGCGTGGGCGTCAGCGAGGCCCCGCGCGGCACCCTGTTCCACGAGTATCGGGTGGACGGCAACGGCGTCCTCACTTACGTCAACCTGATCATCGCCACGGGCAACAACAACCTGGCCATGAACCGCACCGTCAAGCAGATCGCTCAGGCCTACATCAACGGCAACGGCCTCAGCGAGGGCATCCTGAACCGCATCGAGCACGGCATCCGCCTCTACGATCCCTGCTTGAGCTGCTCTACCCACGCGGTTGGCCAGATGCCGATGCACGTACAGCTGATCGGGCCGGATGGCCAGGTGCTGGACGAGCTGAGGAGATGATCCTGATCATCGGCTACGGCAACCCCCTGCGCGGGGACGATGGCGCCGGATTGGCCCTGGCCGAACGGCTGGAACAGGAGTGCGTTGGCCTGGGTTGGTCAGTCCGGCGCCTTTTCGTCCATCAGCTCACCCCCGAGCTGGCTCTGGAGATCGCTGATCCCCAGGTGCACACGGTGTTGTTCGTGGACACGCGGGTGGCGCAGGACGAGGACGACCGGGCGGTCAGGGTCGAGGAGGTCTGGGCAGAGGCTGCCTCGCGCGCGAGGCTGGGACATCACGCAGATCCGGCGATGACCATGGCGTACGCCGGCCTGCTGACTGCAGGGCCCTTGCCGCGGGCCTGGCTGGTTACCGTGCCGGGCGTGGCCTTTGACCACGGCCAGACGCTCAGCGCCGAGGCCGTGGCCGCCGTGGAACAGGGCGCCGGGGCGGTGCTGAGGCTGCTGGCGGAGGAGGTGCCCGCTTGACCCCGCCGGATGCGCCGAACAGCGCCGATCTCTTTTGTCACTGGCACACGGCCGGCAGGAGTGTGCATCGTATGCAATTCGGAGTCCCCAAAGAAACTCGAGACCTGGAAAAGCGCGTGGCGCTCACCCCGGCCGGGGTCCAGGCGCTGGTGCGAGCCGGCCACACGGTGTACGTGCAAAGCGACGCCGGCGCAGGCGCCGGTTTCACCAACGAACACTACCGAGACGTCGGGGCCACCATCGTCTACTCGGCCGCCGAGGCCTATGGCCGCGCCGAGGTGGTGGTCAAGGTTGCCCGGCCGACCGCGCAGGAGCACCGGTGGTTTACCAACGGCCAGACCCTCATGTCCTTTCTCCACCTGGCCGTGGCTTCGCCCGATCTGCACGCCGCCCTGGCCATCCAAGAGATCACGGCCATTGCGCTGGAGGAGATCCAGGAGGAGGACGGCTCCCTACCGTTGCTCACGCCCATGAGCGAGATCGCCGGTCGCCTGGCGCCGGTGATCGCCGGCCAGCTGCTCATGAGCAACCACGGCGGCCGCGGCATCCTGCTCAGCGGCCTGCCCGGCGTGCCGCGCGGCATCGTGGGCATCCTGGGCGGCGGCACCCTGGGCGGCTGCGCTGCACGAGCGTTCGTGGCCATGGGCGCGCAGGTGATCATCCTGGACAAGGACGTGAACCGGCTGCGCCGGCTGGACGCCTACTTCGGCGGCACCGTCACCACCATGATCAGCAACGACTACAACATCAACCGGGTGGTGGGGTTTGCCGACGTGCTGGTGGGCAGCGTGCTGGTGCCCGGTCAGCGCACCCCCATCCTGGTCACGCGCGAGATGGTGCGCAAGATGCGGCCAGGCGCTGTGATCCTGGACTACGCCATTGACCAGGGAGGCTGCGTGGAGACCAGCCGACCGACCACGCTGCGGGACCCCACCTTCGTCGCCGAGGGCGTGACCCACTTCTGCGTGCCCAACACGGCGTCCATGGTGGCGCGCACGGCCAGCCATGCCCTGACCAACGCCCTTCTGCCCTACCTGCTGATGATCGGCCAGCTAGGCGTCCAGGAGGCTCTGGCCGCTTCCTACGCGCTGCGCAAAGGCACCAAGCTGTTCCAGGGCAAGATCGCCAGCCATCGCCTGGCCGCGGCCCTGGGTCGTGAGGTCGAGGTAGACCTGACCGAGGCCCTGAACCTCGCCTGAGCCGCAGCCGCAGGCGCCTGAACTGAGAGAAAACGCTATGGCTTGGGAAGACATCTACCGCCGCAAGGTGCGGCGGAGCGCCGAGGAAGCTCTGGCCTGCGTCAAGTCCAACTCGCGTGTGTACATCGGCGGCGGCGCCGGCGTGCCCGTTGAGCTGATCAAGGGCTTGACCAACCTGGCGCCCCGCCTGCACAACGTGGAGATCATCCACATCCTGACCTTCGCCGAGGCGCCCTACGTGGCGCCTGAGATGCACGACTCCTTCCGCCACAACGCCCTGTTCATCGGCGAGAACGTGCGCAAGGCAGTGCAACAGGGCCGCGCCGACTTCACCCCCATCTTCCTGTCGGAGATCCCCAGCCTGTTTCGCCCGGGCGGCACCTTGCCGCTGGACGTGGCGTTGATCTCCCTCTCGCGGCCCGACGAGCATGGCTTCTGCAGCTTCGGCGTGGAGGTGGGGACCACCAAACCGGCGGCCGAGTCTGCCCGCTGCATCATCGCTGAGATCAACCAGCAGATGCCGCGCACCCTGGGCGACTCCTTCATCCACATCAGTCGCCTCCACGCGGTCATCGAGACCAACTATCCCCTGCCGGAGGCCCCCCAGGGCGGCAGCTCCCCCCTACACATGCAGGTGGGCAAGCACATCGCGGAGCTGATCCCCGACGGCGCCACCCTGCAGATGGGCATCGGCAGCATCCCCGACGCAGTGCTGCGCAACCTGACCAACCACAAGGACCTGGGCATCCACACTGAGCTCTTCTCCGACGGGGTGATGGAGATGGTGGAGGCCGGCGTGATCACCTGCGCGCGCAAGAACTTCCACCCGGGCAAGATCATCGCCGGCTTTCTGTTCGGCAGCAAGCGGCTGTACGACTTCGTGCACAACAACCCCATCATCGAGCTGCACCCCACGGACTACGTCAACGATCCCTTCAACATCGCTCAGAACGACAACATGATCTCTATCAACTCGGCGCTGCAGGTGGACCTAACCGGCCAGGTGTGCGCCGACTCCATCGGGCCGAAGCTGTACAGCGGCGTGGGGGGGCAGCTAGACTTCGTGCGGGGGGCAGCGCGCTCCAAGGGGGGCAAGCCCATCATCGCCTTCCTGTCCACGGCGCGCGACGACGAGGTGAGCCGCATCGTGCCCATGCTCTACGAGGGCTCCGGCGTGGTGACCACCCGCTACGACGTGCATTACATCGCCACCGAGTACGGCGTGGCCTACCTGCACGGCAAGACGGTCCGCCAGCGGGCCGAGGCCCTGATCAACATCGCCCACCCCAAGTTCCGCGACTGGCTGCGCTTCGAGGCGAAGAAGCTGGGGTATCTGTAAACAAAGCATCCCCAAAGCTGAGAAGTTCTCGGGATGTGCGGAGAGGTTTTCGGAAACTTTGGTGTCCGAAAACCCTCTCTCTATCGTTTGTTCAAATTTTGTGCTGCGCCCCCGGCGGCATAGAATACGCGTTGTCTCTGCCAGACTGACTGGCTTCAACTGCATCGCCCTTACCAAACCAAAGGTGCTACATCCTTCGGTGCAGGATATCCCCTTGTGAGGTTGGGGCCCCGCTTCCCGCAGACGTTGCACCGCATCTTCGGCGATGTCGCGTCGTCGTCCTCCTGTTGGCAGCTTCGCAGAAACCTGCCAACAGGAACTGTTGAAGCGCCTCCTCGGCGGCGTAGGCGCTTTCTCCTCTTCTTCCCTCGCATCCCCCAGGAAACGGAGCTTTGAAGCTCGCCGCGGGGCTATAGGTTAGGAGGACCTATAATGCAACACAGAAGTCGTCTCATCGGCATCATCCTGTTTCTGGTCCTGGTGTTGACGCTGGCCACGCCTGCGTTGGCTGCGCCGGCGACCATCGTGGACAACACGGCCGGCTCGGCCACCAACGACGGCACGGTGAACCCCGGCGAATACGTCGGCTACACCACCGGCATCAACAGCGGCTTCGGCAACGTCATCGGCAGCGGCTCACAGCTACACATCGACTCGGCCTCCGGCGGCAACCTCCACATCGGCCTGATCACCGGCGGCGGCAGCTTCAACGACGCCATGGTGATCTACGTGGACTCGGTGTCCGGCGGCTATGCCTCCACCAGCACCTTCGACGACACGGGCGACCCGTGCCGCAAGGCGATCTCCGGCTACGACGGCTTCAACCGCTCGATCCTGAACTTCGCGCCCGGCTTCGCAGCCGACTACGCCATCTGCATGGACACCACCTTCGCCGGCGTGTGGCAGCTGGCGGGCACGGGTTCGCACACCTACATCGCCTCGGCCAGCCGCACCACGACAACCCCCGGCCACTTCGAGATGAACCTGACCATGGCCAACCTGGGGCTGGCGGCCGGCGGGACGTTCAAGTACGTGGCCACCTACCTCAACCCCAGCAACGCCTATCGCTCGGACGAGTTCCACGGCGTGGCTGCCTACAGCGGCGGCAACCCCGGCTACACCACCGTGAACCTGGCCAGCGGCGACTACAACGTCTTCACCAGCTATGCCACGGTGGTGGTGAGCGCCGGCGGCAGCAGCGCGGGCTACGGCACGCTCAAAGGGGCGTTCGACGCCATCAACGCAGGTACCCACACCGGCGCGATTGACGTCAAGATCAACGGCAACACCACCGAGACTGCACCCGCCGTGCTGAACGCCAGCGGCTCGGGCAGCGCCAGCTACACGGCCGTGACCATCGGCCCGGGGAACGCCAGCGTGGCGGTGAGCGGCAACGTGATCGGCGCGCTGGTGGACCTCAACGGCGCGGACAACGTGACGGTGGACGGCCGCGTGGGCGGCGTCGGCACCAGCAAGGACCTGACCTTCGAGAACACCAACAACTCGAGTATCTCAGGCAGCCAGGGCGTCACGCTGCGCTTCCGCAACGACGCCACTAACAACGTGGTGCGCTACGTGGTGCTGCGCGGCGCGGCGGCAGGCCCCGGCAGCAGCGACGGCGTGGTCTCCTTCGGCGACCCGGCCAGCGGCGGCAGCGGCAACAGCAACATCACCGTCGAGTACTGCGACATCCGCGAGAGCAGCGCCGGCACGCCGATCAACGGCATCGCGGCCGGCGTCACCTCCGGCGCGCAGAACAGCGCCATCACCATCCAGTACAACAACATCTTCAACTTCTTCCAGCCGGGCACGGACCACAACGGCATCAGGATCAGCTCCGGCGCAGGCACGGGCTGGACCATCAAGGGCAACAGCTTCTACAAGACGGTCACGAACACGTCCACCGCCGGCAACTCCGCCTCGGCGATCTTCATCAGCAACACCAGCGGCAACGGCTTTGTCATCACGGACAACGTCATCGGCGGCCAGGCGCCCAACGCGGGCGGCGGGCCCTGGACTGTGTACTTCGGCACCACGCGCTACGCCACCCGCTTCCTGGGCATCCGCCTGGCCGTGGGCACCACCACCGCCAGCAGCGTGCAGGGCAACGTCATCACCAACTTCGACTGGCAAACCTCCAGCGGCGCCACCACGAGCGGCGGCATCTGGTCGGGCATCTACGTGAGCAGCGGCGCCGTGGACATCGGCACCGCCACGGCCAACACGGTCGGCAGCGGCAGCGCCGCCGACGCAGTGAAGGTGACCAGCAGCACGGGCGGCGCTCAAATGGCGGGTATCTGGTCGGACAGCGCCAGCACGGTGACCATCGCCAACAACACCGTCGGCGGCATCAGCGGCCTGGGTACGTCGGCCAGCATAGGCGCCGTTGTCAACGGCATCAAGACCACCGGCAGCGGCGGCAACGTGACGGTCAACAACAACACCGTGGGCAGCGCCGCGACAGCCGATAGCCTGCGCAGCGGCACGGCCGGCACCACCACCGGCGCGTGCAGCGTCAACGGCATTGACAACGCTGCAACTGGGACCATCGCCATCACCAACAACCTGGTGGCCAACCTGACCGTCTACACCAGCAGCAGCAGCGGCCAGGCGCGCGGCATCGCCAACTCGGCCGGCGCCGCCACCATTACCGGCAACACGGTGCGCAACGTGAGCTCCAGCTCCACCAACACCGGCACCGGGTCGAGCGCGGTGGTCATCGGCATCTCGCAGACCTCGACCACGGCGGGCGTCACGCTGGCGCAGAACACGGTGCACTCCCTGGCCAACACGGCGGCCAGCGCAGCGGTATCCATCGTCGGCATCAACTACAACGGCCCGACCAGCGGCGTCAACAGCGTGGCGCGCAACTTGGTCCATAGCCTGAAGCTGGCCACCAGCAGCACGTCGGCCAGCATCAACGGCATCTTCTTCGGCGGCGGCACCGGCCTGACGGTGGCCAACAACATGGTGCGCCTGGGCCTGGACGAGACCGGCGCGTCGCTCACCACCGGCTACGCCATCAACGGCATCAACTTCAGCAACGGCACGGCCAACTTGTACTACAACACGGCCTACGTGGGCGGCGCAGGCGTGGCTTCCAGCGCCAACACGGCTGCGTTCAACAGCGGCGTGACGTTCAACACCCGCATCTACAAGAACAACATCTGGGTCAACGCCCGCTCCAACGCCAGCGGTACGGCCACCAACGCCGCGGCTTTCATCGCCGGCACCATCGGCGGCGGCGGCCTGATCACCGGCCTGACGAACGACTACAACCTGTACCACGCCCCCGGGACGGGCGGCGCCCTCATCCGCAACGGCACCACCAACTACACGCTGTCCAGCTGGCGCACAGCCACCAGCAACAACTACGATGTCAACAGCGTCTCCGGCGATCCCCTGTTGGTGAACCCTACCGGGTCGGCCGGCACGGTGGACCTGCATGTGGACACGTCGGGCAGCATCTCTCCGGCAGCCAACGCGGGCACGCCCGTCGCCGACGTCACGGGCGATTACGACGCCGAGGCTCGCAACAGCACGTATCCCGACATCGGCGCGGACGAGTTCACCGACTCGGGGCCGCTGCCGGCCGGCACCTACGGCACGCGCGCGGTGAACAGCGGCGAGACGTGGACCCTGGCGGGCAACGTGACCCTCTCCGGCGGCCTGGGGCTTAACGGCGGGCTGCTGGACGTGGGCACGTCCACCCTGCTCTTCGGCCCCGGCGCGGCTGTGTTCGGCACGCCCAGCGCCTCCAGCATGATCATCGCCGACGGCGGCGGCCAGGTGTGCAAGGAGTACGCGGCCGCCGATCCCGGCGATCCCCCTGCCTTCACCTTCCCCATCGGCGACAACACGGGCACCCCCGAGTACTCGCCGGCCACCCTGGACTTCACCACCGGCACGTTCGCCAGCGGCGCGCAGGCGTGCGTCAACGTCACCGACGCGCAGCACCCGGCCATGAACGTGCACACCCACTACCTCACCCGCTACTGGACGGTGACGCAGACCGGCATCAGCGCGTTCAACTGCCAGGTCACCTTCAACTACCTGGACGCCGACATCAACACCGTGGAGTCGGCCCTGACGGGCGCCAAGTGGAACACGGGCGACACGTACTGGACCCCCATCGCACCGGTGGATGAGACCAACAACCAGTTCGGCGGCAACGTGAGCAGCTTCTCCGACTTCTCGGCCGGCAGCATGGGCCCCAACGCCCTGACGCTGTCGCAGCTGGACGCAACCGCCGTCAGCCTGGCGTGGCCGTGGCTGGTTGCCCTGGCAGCGCTGGGGCTAGCTGTGGCGCTGCTGTTGCGGCGTCGGGCGGCGGCATAGCGTAGGCCGCCCACGAAGCATCCCAAAAGCTGTGGAGCTCCCCGGGAACGGTCAGGTTTCCGGGGAGCTCCCTGTTTTGTCCCTACCCTCGTCCCGGCGGCGACGGCAGGATGACGCCGCCGCCGGCAGCCGCGCGGGAACGGTCAGTCGCGGCTGCAGCAGCCTCGGCGCTGCGCTCGGCCTCGGCCCGCAAAGCGGCCAGCCGCTCCACCTCCGGCAGCGTCAGGCGGAGCTGCTCGGCGCGGTCCAGGAGCTGCCGCACCAACCACTCCCGCACCTGGCGTTCCAGCTCCTCCAGCGCCCCAAAGCGCACCCACAGGTCCTGCCCCAGGCGCTGGAACTCCAGGCCGGCGGGGGTGCGCGCCACGTCCTTGAGCAGCGCCAGCATCGGCCGCCGGCTGGCGCGGGCGGCGTCCCACTCGCTGCCCGCGGGCGCCGAGATGTCCTGCCCCAACAGGAAGATGAACAGATCACACGTCGTCGGCGACACGTCCACCGCCGAGACCGCCACGGTGGTCCGCCAGCCGGGCGTGCGGCCGATCTCCCAGCCCGCCGTCACCGGCAGCTCCGCGACCACCCGGCCGATCACATCGCGCTCGGCCTCCAGGTCGCGGCCTGCGCTCACGTACAATCGGATCGCTCGTCGCACCATAGGCATCACCTCCACCGATCACCGGTCACCGATGGCTGATCCCTGGTCGCCGTCCGTCGCCTCCCATACGGGGTAGAACATCTGCCACTGGTCGGGGTGGGCCAGGATCGCGCGCTCGACAATGGCCAACACGCGGCGGGCGTTGTGCAACACGGTCTCCTGCCGGCTGCCCACCTGCTCCATGTCCATCATGCCCGCCAGGAACACCCGCACCCGGTCCTGGGCGGCCAGGTACTCGGTGACCACCACGCCCACGGCTGCGCCCGTCTGCAGCGCCAGGCGCACGTGGCCGACGGGCAGCCGCGCCGGCCGGCCGAAGAAGGGCAGCAGCTCGCCGCCGCCGTGCGGATCGGGGCGGTCCACGCCGGTGACGATCAGCCCGCCCTCGCGCAGCTGGTGCAGGGCCCGGCGCAGCACCGACGGGTCAATGGGCAGCCACTCCAGGCCGGCCTCCTGACGGATGCGGTTCTGCAGGTCGTAGCCGCTGGTGGGGGCTGCGTAGGCCAGGGCGGCAATCCGATAGCCCATGTACGCGAAGGCGATGGCCCCCAGGTCGAAGCCGCTCAGGTGGCCGCCCACGATCAGCGCGCCGCGGCGCTGGTAGGTCAGCTCCTCTAGGTAGGCGAACACCTGGGGATGGACCTCCACCCGATCCAGCACGGCCTGCCGGCCTCTGGCGAACGCGTGGTAGAAGGAGAAGTAGCTGCGGCCGGTGTTGCGCAGCACCTGGGCCGCCGTGCGGTGCACCAGCTCGTCCGGCACCTCGGGGCCCAGCACCACCCGCAGGTTGTTGAACAGGTTGCGATACAGCGACGCCCGCCGGCGCCGGGCCAGCGCTGTGGTAACGGCGTCGGCCAGGCGATGGCCGACCGCGGGCGACATGTGGCGGCCTAGCCAAAGCCCAACGCGCAGGGCTTCAGCGCTGTTCAGCACGCTCTGCAGGTCCATGGGGTGCTTCCAGACAGCATAGCCCGCGGCTGGCGGCTCAACGCGGCACAGGGTCGGCCGCGGGCCGACGCCGACGCCCCAGGGGCAGGGCGCGACGCACCCGCTGCATGTCGGGGTCGCGAAACGCGCCCAGCGCCACCAACGCCAGCCCATACGCCGCCCATCCCAGCGCCACGGCCGGCCACACCGACCAGCGGGCAGCCCACCAGGTCACCAGGGCCATGGCGCCGGCCGCTGCCCACTGCCGCCACAGCAGGTCCACCCACGGCACGGGCGCCAAGTGGCGGCGCACGGCGTAGTAAAACGGAAAGAACAGGCTGAACTCGCTCAGGATGGTGGTGATGGCCGCGCCGCGGTAGCCCAGCCGCGGGATCAGGATCAGATTGGCGATCACATTGAAAGCCACGCCGATCAAGAACGCCTTGGTCAGGAAGCGCTGCTGACCCACCGCGATCAGCACGTACTGGGTCACGCTGTTGATGAAGCCGATGGGGATGGACCAGATCAACAGCGTGAGCGCGATGGCCGAGTCGGGCAGGAACGCCGAGCCGCCCAGGATACGGATCAGCGGCGTGGCCAGGGCAGTGACGGTGATCGCCACCGGCAGCGCGATCATCTCCAGCAGGCGCACGGCCAGCCAGTAGGCCCGCACCAAGGAGTCGCGGCTGTCCTTGGCGTAGCGGCTCATCAGAGGAAAGATGGCCAGGGTGAAGTAGCTGGGGATGACGTTCAGGCCGTCCAGATACTTCACGCCGGCGGAGTAGATGCCCACCGCTGCCGTGCCCGCCAACGGCTTCAGCAGCCACAGGTCAATGCGCCAGAAGATGCTGGCCAGCAGGTGGTTCAGCATCAGCGGGTAGGCCTCCACCGCCATGGTGCGCTGCAACGGCCGCTCCGGCCGGCCCAGCTCCAGGGGCACGTGGCGCCGCAGCACGGCCCACAGCCAGACCGTCTGCACCACGTTCATCACCAGGCTCACCCCTGCCAGCCCAACGAAGCCCCACTCGAAGGGGGGCAGCAGCACCAGCGCGCCCAGGGCCACCTTCCCCGTGGCGATGGCCGTGGCGATGCCGGCCGGGTATTCCATCTTCTCGTAGGCGTAGAAGACCGCGCTGATGCTGTCGGCCAGGGAGGCGAAGAAGAGCGCCGCCGTGAAGAGCGCCAGCGCCTGCCCCTCGGCCGCAGAGAGGTTGCCCGTGCGCGCGTAGAAGCCGGCCACCAGAGCGATCAGCGGCAGCGAGAGCAGCCACAACAGGCTGCGCAGGGCCACCACGTTGACCAGGTAGCGGCCGGCCTGGCGGCGGTCCTGGGCCACGTCGCGCGTCATCAGCGTGCCCAGCCCAAAGCGCACCACCACCTCGAAGAAGCCGTAGATGGCGATGACAAAGGCGAAGCTGCCCTCACCGGCCGGCCCCAACACCCGCATGCGCAGCATGGCGAAGGCGAAGTCAATGCCCCGGTTGGTGAGGGACAGCACCATCTGCACCACGCTGTTCTTGGCCACCGTGCGCACCTCGGCGCCGGCGCCGCCGCTCTCTCGGTAGTAGCGGCCCCAGGCCCACCACCCCGCCACCAGGAACAGGACCACCGCGGCCAGGAAGCTGGTGTAGATGCCCAGCTGCACCGAGCGGGGGGAGTAGATGAAGCGCACCGTCCACTGGCCGGCCGCGGGGATGTACACGGCTCGGAAGTTGCCGTAGGCGCGGAACACCGGCAGCTCCTGCTCCAACGGCTTGCCCTCTGCGTCCACCCCCTCGCCGACCACGCCGAAGGGACGCAGGTAGGCCCGCCAGCCGGGGAACCAGGCGTCGGTGAGCACCAGCCAGCCCCGGTCGCTCAGGTTGAGGTCCACGAAGACCTGACGGGTGTCGTAGCGGCTGATCGCAGCGGTGCGCAGCTGAGGCGAGGCAGGAGGCGGCGGCCACGGCTCGGCCCAGGTGGCCATCAGCCGCCGGATCTCCGGCCGCTGCAGCGCGTCCTCGTCCAACACCACCACCCGGCGCGGGTCCACGGCTCGCGCGCGCTCCACGGCCTCGGCCGTCGGCACGACCACCGCCTCGTCGGCCACAAAGGCCCTCGGCAGCGCGTCGGCGTTGCGGTAGACGTTCACCTCGCCGGCGTACACCGGCTCCCACCCGGGCAGGTCCAGCGTGAGCTCCGTCATCGCGTAGCGCACGCCCAGCAGATCGGTGAGGGGGTCCTCCAGGCTGGCCGGGTCGTAGAAGGGGGAGATGCGGTTGTAGAGGAGCTGGCCCTGCGGCTCGATGGCCTGCATGTAGGCCACGTACTGCCGCGGGATGATGGAGTCGTAGCCGCGCACGTCTTGCAGGCCGTGCAGCCAGGGCAGGTTGGCGTTGAAGGTCTTGGTGGTGCCCGGCCCCTCGAAGGTGGTCAGCCGCCAAACATCTCCCTCGGCCAGGCTCCGGTCTCGCTCCTGCTGCAGGAAGGCCACGCTGGGCGGCGTGACCTTCAGCAGCGCAGCGTCGGCGGCAGGGTTGAAGCGGCCGAAGATGCCGTACAGGTCCAACACCACCAGGGCCATGGCCGCGGCCGGCAGATAGCGGCGCCACGGCGAGGCGTTGCGCAGCGCTAGCAGCAGCCATGCGCCAGCCAACAGGCTGAAGGCGCCCAGGTGCAGCACGTTGCGCCACTGGTAGCCCCAGAAGTCGCGGCCGTCGGCGAAGACCGCGCGCGCCAGGTCGGACGCGTCCACCACCCGTTGACCGAGGGCCACAAAAGGCCCCGGCCACGCCACGCTCAGTCCGGCCGCCGCCAGCGCGGCCAGCCCCACCAGCAGGCTCCCCACGCCCAGCGCGGCGGCCAGGCGCGCGCCGACGCCCAGCGACCCGCCGGCAGCCCACGCCCGCAGCCCGTCCAGCCCCATGCCGGCCAGCGCCGCCATGGCCACGGTATACGGGAACACCCAGCGAAAGGCCGAGTGGAGCTGCTTATAGCCGGGCACGCCGTAGAAGAGCAGCGCATAGAGAGGTGTGCCGAAGGCGAAGAGCAGGCTGATGACGGCCAGCAGGATCAACAGAGCGGCCTCTGCCCGGCCCTGTCCCTCCGGAGCAGCCGCTGCCTCGGGCGGGACATCGCCGTCCCGCCCCCGGCCGATGATCACCCGCGCCACGGCCACGGCCACCAGCAGCAGGGTGAGGAGGCCGAGGTAGTTGCCCCCTTCCACGTAGTTCTTCACGCCCCAGAAGACCGTGGCCACCGGCTGGCCGGCCGCGTTGGGCCCCGCCGGCCGCCAGGCCCACTGCCAGGGGTCGAACCAGCCGTGGTGGCTGGGGTTGCCGAAGACGTCGGGAAGCACGAAGGTGAGAAGCTGCCGCGTGGGCCAGGCCCAGCCCACCACCTCGGCGTAGCTGGCGGAGCCCTCGCGAAAGCTGGTGCTCACCAGCTCGTAGAGCGGCAACACCTGCGCAGCCCCCAGGGCGAGGCCCAGCAGCACGGCGGCCAGCAGCCAGACCGCCAACACCGCCGGCCGCCGCGGGCTACCCAGCCGGCGCCAGGCGATGGCCAGCCGCAGCAGGGTGTAGAGTCCGGCGGCCAGCAGGGTGATCACCAGGATCTCCGGGTGGCCGGCCAACCCCTGCAGCCCCACGGCCACCGCCGCGCCCAACGCGTAGGGCGCGGGCGAGTAGGAGACGTTGCCCTTCTCCTCCTGCTTGTGCACCACGGTCTCGATGGCGGCCAGCAGCCAGGGCAGCCAGGCCGCGGCCGCGATGATCATGGTGAACACCACGCTGACCACGTAGAAGCCGCTGAACTGGAAGGCCAGGCCGGCCAACAGGCTACCCCCGTGGCTCAGGCGCAGGCTGCGGCCGAAGGCGTACATCCCCAGACCGGCCAGCCCGAACTGCAGCCAGGTGAAAACGCCATAGGCCAGGGGCAGGGGCAGCAGGAAGAAGAGGAGGGAGAGGGGATAGAGGGCAGAGTGTTGGCCGGCGGCCAGGAAGGGCACGCCGCTGAAGATGTAGGGGTTCCAGAGGGGCAGCTCGCCGGCCGCCAGGGTTCGGCGAAGGAAGGTCTTCCAGACGTAGTTCTCCAGCACCAGGTCGCTCAGCAGCTCGTTGTGGGGCGTGCCCACCCCCAGGGCAGCAGCCTGAGCCGCCCACGGCTGGAACTGGTAGATGTTGTCTGCCGGCACCAGGGTGCGGCCGCCCAGGATCACCGGCGCAAACCAAAAAAAGGGCACGGCGAAGAGGACGATCCCCGCTACGAAGCCCTGGCGCGCCCGGCGCGCAACAATTCGCCTCATGGAGTTTCAGGTCAGGTCAACGGGCGGAGAGGGCCGCCCCTCACGAGGGCTTGGTGGAGCCCACCACCTGCGGCAGGGGCAGGGGCTCGCGGCGGCGCAGATGCCGGTGGCGCCGGCGAATGTCTAACACGCGCCAGGCAGCCTCGACCTTGATAGGAAAGGTCATCTTGGAGCTCCCCACCCGTCGGTCCTCGAAGTAAATGGGGATCTCCACCACCCGGTAGCCGAGGTGGTCGGCGATGTAGGCCATCTCCACCTGGAACACGTAGCCGTTGGAGCGCACGGTGTCCAGGTCAATGCCCTGGAGAGCCTCGCGGCGCCAGCACTTGAAGCCGGCGGTGGCGTCCCGCACAGAGAGGTCCAGCAGCGCGCGCGTGTAGACGGCGTTGGCCCACCAGCTCAGGAAGCGGCGCCACCAGCTCCAGCGGCGATCCAGCTTGCCTCCCTCGACATAGCGCGACCCGACGGCCACGTCGGCGGCTTGGGCGGCTTCCACTAGCCGAGGCACGTCCGCCGGGTCGTGGGAGAAGTCGGCGTCCATCTGGACGATGAAGGGATAGCCGCGACTGAGCGCGAAACGAAAACCGTCGAGATAGGCGCGCCCCAGGCCGCGCTGCGCGGTGCGGTGGATGACGAAGACCCGACCGGGGTGACGCTGGGCCAGGCGGTCGGCGACCTGGCCGGTGCCGTCGGGGGAGTCGTCGTCCACCACGACGATGTCCACCCGCAACGGCGCAAGGTTCAGCAGGGCTGCCACCATGGCCGGCAAGTTGTCAGCCTCGTTGAAGGTGGGCAGGACAACGCACACGGGCGAGCCGGGCGCTGCGCTGCCGGCGGGATCGGACGACGGGGCGAGGGGGGCGCTGCTGGGGACGCTGGTGAAGTGGCTCATAGGCTCCGGATTATACACTTTCGCCCAGCAAAGGTCAACGCTGTCGGTGCAGCGCTCGGCGGGAGTCCGGCCTGACGCGGCGTTTATACCATTGGCGCGCCGCGCTCAACGTGTGTATAATGCTGGACGGCGGGTGAACATCATGCCCTGTTGCGTTCTGTTTGTCGGCCGACAACCGGATCAGTTTGCTTCAGTCTGGCGCCAACTCAGTGCCTCGCACCATGAGCTCCTCTTTGCGCCCAGCGCCATGCGCGCGGCGCGCGAGCTGAGCGAGCACCGGGTGGACGTCATCGTGCTGGATGTGTCGTCCCTGCGCGCCGCAGGGGAACAGCTCTGTCGAAGCCTGCGGCAGATGGCGCCCAGCGCGCGTCTGATCCTGATCAGCGAGACCCCCGGGCTGAGCAGCGCCTGCTACGACCATCGCCTGATCCACCCGGTGTCTCCGGAGAGGCTGGTTGCGGCCATCCAGGAGGCCATGAACACCCCCCGCCGACAGGTGATCGTGGCCGGCGACTTTGTGCTGGACATGGACCACCAAACCGTGATGGGGCCCGCTGGGGAGGTCCGCCTCACGCCTAAGCTCTTGGACCTGATGCGGCTGTTCATGACGCGGCCCAACCAGCTGGTGCTGCGACAAACGCTGATGCAGGAGGTGTGGCACACCAACTACCTGGAGGACACGCGCACCCTGGACGTGCACATCAGTTGGCTGCGAGGGCACATCGAGCCCGATCCCCACTCGCCGCGCTACCTGGTGACCAAGCGCGGGGCTGGGTATATCTTCCGCCCGAACGGCCAAGATGCACCCCAGAACCAGGTCGCTGTTGACACGCTCTCCGGCGACTGAGCGGCTGCACAGCCGTCGGCCGAGGGCAACACAAAGAGGGAACCGGCCCGTGGTCGGTTCCCTCTTTTTCTTCACGGAAGAGGCGCAGCGCCTGCGCAGAGGACCTACGCCGCCGCCTTGGCCTTGTTGAGCGCGCGCATCAGGCGGGACTTGCGCCGAGCCGCGTTGTTCTTGTGGATCACGCCCTTCTCGGCCGCCTTGTCCAAGGCCGAGATCGCCGCTATTACCGCGGCCTCAGCCTCAGCGGTGTTGCCGGCAGCGATGTACAGCTTGGCCTTCTTGACGAAGGTGCGGGCGCGGCCGCGCACGATGCGGTTGCGTTGGCGCTTTCGCTCGGACGAGCGGATGCGCTTGAGAGCGGAACGATGGTTAGCCACAAATGCCTCCAAACAGTTGGCTAGTAAAACCGATTTCTCTGACGCCGGCGGACGGCGACCTCTTCAAACACGACGGCTGGCCGCGCCCCCACAGGGGCTTGCGGCCAGCGAAGCCGATTATACCCCAGGACGTCGAATCTTGTCCAGTTTGCGCAGCAGGCCAAAACGAACGTCGTTCATGGCCTCCTCGACGTAGGGCAGCGCCAGCCACGCCGTGGCCAGGCCGAACAGGCCGCCGGTCAGCGTGCGCAGCCACCAGGTGCTGGTGCGCAGGCCGACCAGCTGGGTCACCCCATCCACCCCGATGGGCAGCAGACACAACAGGAACACCTTCCACGGCAGCCGCGCCATCCGCCGGCGCAACACCCCGAACAGGAGGCCGCCCGCCAGCAGCGCGCCGTAGATGGCCACGTCGCGCTGGCACAGCGCAACCTTCCAGCCCATCTCCTCGTTGCCGATGAAATGGCGCCGCTCCAGGATGCCCAGGCCGGGCAGCACGTTCAGCGCCTCCAGCTCGGGGAGAGGATACACCAGCCGCTGGCCGAACAGGAAGTAGGAGCGGTCGGGCAGCTGGTGACAGGCGAAGCTGTAGACCAGGTAGATCAGCCGGGCCGGGCCGGCCGCGCCCCAGTGCATGAGCAGGGGCGCCAGGAACGCCAGCGCCAGGTACGCGAAGATCGCCAGGTTCAACAGCGCCAGCCAGTGCCGGGTGATCCAAAGCACCAAGCTGTCCTCGCGCGAGAGGGATGAGCGGTCAACCGCAGAGGCTCTGGAGGCCATTCCGACGTCCTATCCTGGAGGCTGCACGGATCGCAGGGCCTGGCGCAGCTGGGGCAAGGCCAGGGGCGGCGTCAGCAAGGGTCCGCCCTGCACGTCCACCACGGGGATCAAATGCTGGTAGCGAGCCAGCAGGTCAGGGTCGGCCGAGATGTCCACGGTCTGTACCTGCACGTCCATCTCGCCGGCCAACAGCCGCAGGTCCTCTAGGACATCCTGGCATAGGTGACAGCCGGGCCGGGTGTAAAGGGTCACAAGGACGGGCATGGGAAAGGAGCGCTCACTTGATCTGGGCGATGAAGGCCTCCAGCTGCTGTTCGCTGAGCAGGCCGGCGTAGCGAACGGCAATGCGCCCCTCGCGGTCTATGAAGACGGTGGTCGGCAGCCCGCGCACGTTGTAGGCCTGCATCACCTCCCCGCGCGTGTCCAAGGCCACGGTGAAGGGAACGGCCACCTGGTCGAGGAACTTCTGCGCCTGCTCGGCGGTCTCCTGCGCGTTGATGCCGATGATGACCACCCCCTCGTCGCTGTAGCGGCGATGGGCCTTGGCGAAGCCGGGCATCTCCTCCTTGCACGGCGCGCACCAGGAGGCCCAGAAGTTCATCACCACCGCCTGGCCCTTCAGGTCGCTCAAGCGCGTGCGGGTGCCGTCTGGGTAGGACAGGGCGAAGTCCGGCGCCAGGTCCCCCTTCTCCAGGCCCCGGCCGCGGTTGTCGATCCGAGCCGTGGAGGCCACGGGAAGCGAGCCGTCGCCGCTGTTGGCGGCCGGCCCACCGCCTCCTCCACACCCGGCGCTCAACGCGACGACGAGCAAAGCCGCTGCCGCTGCCAAGGTCAACCGTCGCCAAAGGTTGGTGCTCACGGCGCTCCTCCGCTCACTCCTGCATCCCCAGCACGCCCAACAGCCACGTCTCCAGCTCCACCTGTGGCACCATCGAGGCCAGAAGCTGCAAGCCGTTGTTGTAGATCAACACGCCCACCGCGGCCAACAGCAGGCCGCTGACCGCCGTGATGGTCGGCAGGTGCCGGCTGATCTTCGGCAGCAGGGAGGCCAGGTTGCCGAACAACAGGCCGGCCAGCAGGAAGGGCACGCCCAGGCCGATAGAGTAGAAAGTGAGCAGCAGCGCGCCGCGGCCCACGCTCTGCTCCGACGCGGCCAGCACCAGGATGCTGGCCAGGATCGGCCCCACACAGGGGGTCCAGCCGGCGGCGAAGACCATGCCCACCAGCAGGGAGGTGCCGTAGCCGGTGCGGCGCGGCGTGCCCAGGTCGAAGCGCTTCTCCGCGTAGAACAGATCGGTGCGGCTGGCCCACGCCACCAGCAGCCAGATCAGGCCGCTTTCGGCTATCGCCGTGAGGGTGGAGGAGAAGCCGCCCAGATCGGGCACCCCCAACAGCGCGGCCGAGCCGCTCCACGTGGACAGGAAGTTGAGCAACGCCGCAGCGCCTCCCAAGGCCACGTGCCCGGCCAAGGGCCAGGCCATGCCGGCCAAGCCGACCGCAGCGAAGAGCGCCGCCTGCAGCAGGCGGTTGACCGCCGTCTCCCGCACGTTGATCAGCCAGGCCAGCAGGCCCAGGCCCACCGCCAGGACCAGCCACGCCCATCGCGGCCAGCGCAGGTGCGCCACCCGCAGGCCGAACACGGCCAGCAGGACCCCGCCCACGCGCACGATGGAGGGAGTAGCCTGGCTGAGCAGATACCCCAGCCCGCCGCCCAGGGCGCCCAGGGCGATGAAGACGACGCTGAACCCCAGCACCAACACGGCCGCGTGGGCCACAACCTGGCCGCGCGGCACCTGGCCGCGGTCGTCGGCGCCGGCCAGCGCCGCGCCGCTCAGGTAGCCCAGGTACACCGGCACCAGGGGCAGCACACACGGCGAAAAGAAGGACACCAGCCCGAAGGTGGAGGCCAACAACAGGTTTAGGTTCTGTGCGTCCATACTCGCCCAACGACCACAGGCCAACCCCTACCACGCGCACCCATTGGCCGGTCGGGCGGCCCGGAAAAGCGGTTGGGTCCAGGCCTGGGCGTTACTCCTCGCGCAGGGCCTCGCGCAGGGCCTCCACCTCCGCCTCCAGCCGCCGCTGCCGACGCATCACGCTGAAGACAAAAACGAAGGTGACGGCCCAGAAGATGATCATGCCAAGGGTCAGGTAAAACATTGGATGAGGCTTTCCTCCGATCAGGTAACAAGCCGGCGCCCGATTGCTTCCCGTGCTGCCGCTCACCGTTTAGCGTTCACGGTCCACCGATCATCGGTCGCCGCCCGCCGCCAGCGCCTTCAGCCCGTCCACCTGGTCTCGCAGGTCCTCCAGCTTGAGGCGCCAGCGCAGCAGCGCAGCGTACATGACCGTGAAGGCGAAGATCGAGAACAGCAGCGCTACCACCATGTCAGGCGCTAGGTCGAAGCCGCCCTGGGCCGTCTCGCTGCCCGTGCCGATCACCGCCGGGTGGATGGTGCGCCAGATGCGAATGGAGAGGAAGGTGATGGGCACGCTCAGGAAGCCCACGATGCCGTACACCGAGGCCAGCCGCGCCCGGCGCTCCGGGTCGGCGATGGCGTTGCGCAGCATCAGATAGGCGATGTACACGAGCACCACGATGGTGGAGGTGTTGATGCGCGGGTCCTCGATGGGATAGGGCTTGCCCCAGGTGGTCTGCGCCCACACCATGCCGCTGAACAGGTTGGCCAAGGTGAAGGTCACGCCCAGCTCGGCGGAGGAGAGAGCGACGGCGTCCCAGCGCCGCCGGCGGGTAATCAGGTAGACAGCGCCGCTCACCGCGGTCACGAAGAAGGCGAAGAAGCCCACCCAGCCGGACGCTACGTGGAAGTAAAAGATGCGCTGAGACAGGCGCTCGGTCTCGGTGGTGAAGTTCACGGCGGTGGGCGCCCACACCAACGACAGATAAAGGGCGACAGCGACCGACACCGCTGCGAGCGCGGTCAGGACGGTCCACACCGCGTCGCTGCGAGAGCGCTTCGAAGGTGGATTGGAAGGTACAGACGTGGATGCCATGGCAGTTCACTCCTCTACCACGTAGTCAAACAACAGAAACGCTGTGGTCGTGAAGACAACGTCGTACGCCAACAACAGACGCACCCATTGCAGCAGATCCGTCAGAGGCTCGCCGTCCAACAGCCCGCTGATCCCGCGCACGCCTGCGATTAGCACCGGCACCATCACCGGGAACAGCAGGATGGGCAGCATCACCTCGCGCGCCCGCGTGTTGATGCTGACGGCCGAGAAGAGGGTGCCTACCGCTGCGAAGCCCAGGGTGCCCAGGGCTACAAACAACAGGATGGGCGGGGTCAGCAGCCAGACGTCGAACAGGATGCTCAGCGCCGGCAGCAGCAGCAGCTCCACCGCCGTGATGAACAGCAGGTTGCCGATGAGCTTGCCGAAGTAGATGGCGCTGCGGTCCATGGGGGCCAGCAGCAGCCCCTCCAGCAGCCCTCGGTCCTGCTCCAGGATGAAGGAACGGCTCAGGCCCAGCACGCCGGAGAAGGTGACCGTGGTCCACACCACGCCGGGCAGCACCAGGCGCAGGTTCTCGGCCCGCAGATCGAAGGCATACTGGAAGATGACCGTCGCCAGCAGGGCAAATACCGCCATCGCGCTGAAGATGTCCTTGGTGCGCAGCTCCGCGGTGACATCTTTCCACACGATGGCCAGGACCTTGCGCAGAAAAGCCATGCCTCAGGCCTTTCGGTTCGCTGCGGCCACCGCCTCGGCGTAGGCCTCGCGCATCTGGGCCGGGCTCAGGCCGGCGGTCGGCGCCTCAAACCGCAGCCGGCCGCCGCTGAGGATGGCCACGCGGTCCGCCCACTCGATCCCGCGGTCCAGGTTGTGGGTGGTAAAGAGCACAGCGCGGCGGTCGCTGCCCAGGTCCACCAACAGTCGGCGCAGCATGTCGGCGGCCTGCTGGTCGAGGCCCGTGTCCGGCTCGTCCAGCAGCAGGATAGGCGGGTCGTGGAGGATGGCCCGCGCAATAGCCAGGCGCTGCACCATGCCGCGGCTGTAGGTGCGCACCAGGTCCCGCCGACGCGGCCGAAGCCCCACCTGGTCCAGCACCTCGTCCACGCGCGCGGCCAAGTTGGGCACCTCGTAGAGCCGGCCGAAGAAGCGCAGGTTCTCCTCTCCGGTGAGGCTCTCGTACACCAGCGGGTTGTGGGAGACCACGCCCACGTAGCGCCGCAGCCCCTCGCCGGCCCGGCGCACGTCCACGCCGCCCAGGGTGACGGAGCCCGCAGTGGGCCGGCTCAAGCCGGCGATGATGCGCACCAGGGTGGTCTTGCCCGCGCCGTTGGGGCCAAAGAGGACGAGGGTCTCGCCGGCCGGCACGTGCAGGCTTACGTCCCGCAGCACCACCGTCCGACCGAAGGCCTTGGTGAGCCGTTCTACGGTGATCACGCCGGTTGTCCTGCCGAACCCGATGGCTGGGACCGGTCGGCGGTCGAGGCAGCCAGGCCAGCGCGGGCGATCAGGGCCCGCTTCAAGGCCGCCCGCTGCGCCGCGTAGTCCTCGTCGTCCAGCTCGCCCGCAGCGTGGCGATCGTCGAGGTCGGCGATGGCCTGCAGGAGCCGGGGATCCCATGCGCCGTCCGTCGGTGCGCCGGCGACAGCCGACGGGCCCGCCCGCCGCGGCCGAGCGATCACGGCCAGGGCCAGGAGCGCCAGCATGGACACAGCCGCAGCGCCGCCCAAGCCGAACAAAAGCGCCGGCGAGTAGGCCAGCACCGCCGTGGAGAAGGCCTGGTCCGACCGAACGCGGCTGAGGTTGCGGAACTGCAGGCTGATCACCTGGTTAGCCGGCAGGCTGTCGGCCCGGAAGTCGGTGAACTCCCGGTCGCCGATGGGCTGCACACCTACCCGCTGGAGCACGGACGAGCGCACCTCAGGCCCTGGCCCCACCAACACCCTCACCTGGCTGGCCGGATAGGCCAAACGATGCGCCAGATCGACGCGGTTGCCCTGGTAGGGGAGGCGATAGCGCAGCAAATACTGGGTGACGCCGGGGGGCAAGGGCCGGGTGTCCACCACGGCGGCGTCGGCCAGCAGGAAGCGATCGCCGATCTCGCCGCCCTCCACGGCCAAGCTGCGATAGCCCGCGGGCAGCGGAAAGCGCAGCACCTCGCGCTTGCCGGGCGCCAGCTCGGCCGCGCCGACGAAGGCCCGGTCGCTGACGTGTTCCACTCGATAGAGCTCGCCCACCAGCAGCGAGCCCGGCTCGTAGTCCACGAACCACTGCGCCAGCGCAATGCGGATCTGGCCCGGCGTGCTGCTGGGCTCGTAGACCGGCAGCCTCACCTCCTGCTGGGCGGCCTGGTGCAAGGTGACGGCGGCGCTGGCGAACTCCACGCCGCTATACTCCGTCGTCAGCAGGTAGGTGTAGTCGGGGCCGGTGGGCAGGCCGGCGAAGGCAAAGGCGCCGTTCCCGTCGGCGGCGGAGACCAGCGGCGGCAGCTCGTCGGAGCCCAGGAAGGGAAGCAACGTCACCTGCAGGCCGGCCACCGGCGCGCCGCCCTGCGTGTCGTTGGTCACCACCCCGCGGATCACGCCCTCCCCGCGCGGGAGGGAGACCGGAACCACCGGCGCAAAGCTGAAGGTGCGCGCGTAGGCCACAGCGTTCCAGATGGCGTCCTGCGCCAGCACACCCTCGAAGGCCGGCATGTGGCCCTTGCCTTGCCGAGTGACCTGGTGCCACGCCTCTAGGGAGTGCTGGGCCGCGTAGTCGGGGTCGGCCAGGTTGGCCAGCGTCCAGCCTGCCTCTAGGGCTTGGGGCCCGTTGCCCTGCCCCTGGAGGCCGTGGCAATCAGCGCACTGCGCCTCCCAGACCTGTTGTCCCTGCGCCAGCTCGGCGGGCGTGGTGTGCAGGCTGAGGGCGTAGGCCACTGCGTCCCAGATCTCCTGGTCGCTCAGCTGATCCCGCCAGGGGGGCATCATCCGCTCGATGCGGCCGTTCTTGGTGACTTCGAACCAATCGGCCGGCACGGCTGCACGGGCGACCGCCGGGTCGGCGAAAGCAGTAGCCGGGTTGGGCAGCTCCGCCGCCGCGGGCCCATCGCCCCAGCCGGTGTTGCCGTGGCAAGGCGCGCAGTTCTGGGCGTAGATCAGCCGCCCCTCGCGTGCGGAGGGGGGCTGGACAGGGCCTTGGGCGGGAGCAACGGCTTCGCTCGAGGCCGGCGAAAGAAGCAGGCCGCCGGCCAGAGCCAGCGCGGCCAGGACGCCGACCGTGAAGAGCCCCTGGCCCACCCGGCGCAAGCGTGTTCTAAGTGACAAAGCCATGACGCCGTCCAGACGTGAGGGGCGGTCGCCCGCCCTGGGCGACCGCTCCCCGGTAAACGATGCCGACAACACCCGGCTACACGGCCAGGGCGGCTAGCCAACGGACTTGACCTCGATTTCCTCGTAGTCCACCGGCACCTGCTGGCCGTTGTAGTCCTCGTAGCGGGATGGACACTTCAGCAACAGCGTCTTGGCGTAGAGCACGCCGTCGTCGCCGTACTTGCCCTCCACAATCGCCTCAGCGGCGTGGTTGAAGTTGTCGGGCTTGGGGCCGTGGAAGTACACCGGGATCTGGCCGTGGGCGTCCTGGATGCTGAACTTGAGAATCAAGTCTGCGGCGTTGTAGTCCACCGAGTTCTCCACGACGGTGCCGCTGACGCGCACGTTCTTGCCCTGGTACTGGGGGCCGTAGGCCAGCAGCTCGCTCACCGTCATGTAGTAGGCGCCGGCGCTGCCAATGGCGTTGACCACCAAGTAGGCAATGGCCACGAAGAGGATAACCGCGCCGATGAGAAACTTCAGCTGACGATTGGCGGGCTTCACGTCGAGCTGGGGAGACTTCAGCACAGTGTAGTCAGACATGGGACCTTGCTCCTAGAGCGATGCTTCCCGCCGCTGTGCCCATTCCAGCGGCGAACCTCGCGCTCCACGCTTGGGCTTGGGAGGTCGCCGCCCAGTGTAAACGATCCGGCCGCCGAATGCTGTGATCTTTGTCACAGGGAGCCGAAATCGTCGCAAACGCCAGGGCCGGCACTCCAGGCTCGTCCCGGGAGTGCACGGGGAGCGTCCCTTGCGCCCAGGCGTGACCGCCGGCCCTGGTTCCGGACGCCGGGGCGATCAGCGGCCCAGGGCCTGTTCGATCAGCGCCTGGAAGTACTCGATGGGGTAAGCGCCCGGCAGCGGCACCCGGTTCACGAAGAAGCCGGGGGTGCCGCGCACGCCGAACTCAACGCCCTCGATCAGGTTCTGCTCGACCACGGCCTGGAACTGGCCGGAGTCCAGGCACTCGGCAAAGGCCTGCTCGTTCAGCCTGAGCTCGCGGGCGTAGCCCTTGAACAAGTTCACGGCGTCGGCCTTGCCGGACCACTGCTGCTGCCGGTTGAACAGCAGGTCGTGCATCTCCCAGAAGGCGCCCTGCGCGCCGGCGCAGCGGGCGGCCTCGGCGGCCTTCTGCGCCTGCGGGTGGATCTGGTTCAACGGAAAGTCCTTGACCACGTACTTGACAGTGCCCTCGTCAATGTAGCGCTGGAGCTGCGGCATAGTCTGCAGGAAGTGGCGCTGGCAGAAGGGGCACTGGTAGTCGGTGTACTCCACGATGGTCACCGGCGCGTCGGCCCGGCCCTTGATGCCGGCAGCGTTGTCCAGGGGCACGTCTCTGGTCAGGGGCGCGGGCGTCGGAACCGGCGTGGGGGTCGGCTCTGGCGGCGGGACGATGTTGCCGCCGGCGGCCACCGTGGCGATGGCCTGGCGGAAGTTCTGCAGCGGCTGCGCGCCCATGAAGATCTGGCCGTTGATGAAGAAGGTGGGGGTGCCCCGTACGCCTAGCTCGAGGCCCTCCTGCAGGTCGGCCAGCACCGCGGCCTCGTGGCGGCCGCTGCTCAAGCAGGCATCGAAGGCGCTGCGCTCCACCCCAAGCCGGACCGCGTAGTCGGCGAAGATAGCGTTGGCGTTGGCCTGGCCGGACCACTCTCCCTGACCGGCGAAGAGCAGGTCGTGCATCTGCCAGTAGGCGTCGTCGTTGCCGGCCAGCTCCCGCACGCAGCGGGCAGCCTCAGCCGCCTTCTGCGCCTGGGGATGGATCTGGTTCAACGGGAAGTCCTTGAACACCAGCCGCACCTGGCCCTTTTCCACGTACTCCTGCAGCAGCGCGGGCAGGGTTTGCAGCGTGAAGCGCTGACAGAAGGGGCACTGGTAGTCGGAGTACTCGACGATGGTGATGGGCGCGTTGGGGCTGCCCTTGACGGGCGCGTTGCCCAGGGGCACGGTCACGGGCGTGGGCTGGGCGGCCAGGTTCGGCGTCGGCGTGGGCTCCACGATGCTGCCGCCCGCCAGGATCGTGTCCAGGGCTTTGCGGAACGCGGAGGCCGGCTGCGCGCCCACCAGCAGCTGGCCGTTGATCACGAAGCTGGGTGTGCCGGTGACGCCGGCCGCCAGGCCGGCCTGGATGTCGTCCTCAATGGCCTGGTCGAACCGGCCGCTGTCGAGGCACGTGCGGAACTGCTCGCGGTCCAGGCCGATCTCCCCGGCGTAGCCGACGAAGGTCTCGCGCGGGTCGGCCAGGTCGGACCACTCAGCCTGTCGGGCAAACAGGGCGTCGTGCATGGGCCAGTAGGCGCCCTGCTCCGCGGCGCAGCGCGTCGCTACTGCCGCGCCGCGGGCATTCTGGTGGAAGTCCAGCGGAAAGTCGCGGAACACCAGCCGCACCTTCCCGGTCTCGATGTACTCCTTCAAAATCGTCGGGAAGGTCTGCTGCACCCAGCGGCTGCAATACGGGCACTGGAAGTCGGAGTACTCCACGATGACCACCGGCGCGTCGGGCGAGCCCTTGCTGCGCGGATCGTCGCTGGGGATGGCGGGGACGCCCTGGAGCGGAGCCGGGTCGGTCGCGCTGGCGGTGGCAGCGGACGGCTGCTGATCCGCCGGCGCCGATGGCAGCGACGGCGCGCACCCGGCAACTAAAGCCAGGGCCAGAGCCAGGCCCAACAGCTCGGCCAGACGCCGTGGGGAGAACGACAAAGCTCGCAAGATGGGGGATTTCATCGCGTGTCCAACTCTTTCTACGAGAGATCGGTCAAGGGCGACCGGCAAGGCTAGCCGTTTGCCAGCTGGCCGGTGTTTGCCAAACCGCCGCGCGGGCCGGCGCGGCGCTGTAGCCGCACTCGTTGTCGGCCAGGGGCCCGGCCGTGCGGGCCGTGGAGAAGTAGCTGACGGCCACCAACGCCAAAGCAACCGCCAGGCTGGTCAGGATCCGGGGACGCCGCACGCCGGTGGGCTGGAGTCGGCCCTGGCCCGCTGCCAGCCGCTGGATGCGCGCGGCGGTGGCGTCCACAGGGCCGATAGCCGCCAGATGGGCCGGGACGGGCAGCCGAGGGCCGCTGCGCAGCAGCTTCAGCAGGGCCGCGGCCAACGCATCGTCGGCGCCGCTGGCGGCGTCGGCCTCCACCTCCTTGGCCACCAGGTAGGCGTCCCGCAGGGCTGGCGCCATGGGCACGAAGAAGGCCAGCCGCGCCAGGCATCGGCTCACGAACACCCGCAGGGGATCACGGCGCCACAGGTGATGACGCTCATGGCGCAGCACGGCTTGCAGCTCGGCGGGGTCCAGGGCTTCCACCAATCCGGCGCTCACCCACACGTGCGGCCGGCGCAGCCCGAGCGTGAAGGTGTAGGGCGCAAGATCGTCAACCAGCAGGGTGCGCTGGTCCGGCTCGAAGTCGGCCAGGGCCTCGGCTAAGGGAGCCGGCCAGGGCACACGGCGGGCCCGCACCCACCTCTCCAGCCGACGGGTGTGATAGAGCTGGAGGATGGCCACGCCCAAGGCTGCCGCGACGCCGCCGGCCAGCAGCGCCGTCGGCAGGACCAAGCCGAGGGCAGGCAGTAGACCGGCTACGGCCACTGCCGCGTCGGCGCATGCCTGCCAGACGCCGGCCGCGAGCACCGGCGCCTGCCACGCCACCAGCGTCGCCAGGCCGACCACGGCGCCCACTGCCACGACCACCAGGCCCCAGAAGGCCTGCGCGGCGCTAGCTCGCAGACGCATGGCCAACCTCTCCGGCGCCGCTCCGGCTGCGCCGACGCTCCTGCACCAGGCGCTCCAGCTCCTCCAGCTGCTGGGGGTCCACCTCGTCCAGCGCCTCGACGAACTGGGCCACGGCCAGGCTGCCGAAGTCTCGCACCAGGCCGCCGATGATGGCCTGGGCCACCCGGCTGAGGAAGGCCTCGCGGCTCTGGCGGGGCACGTAGACGAAGGCGCGGGAGCGGCGCTGACGAGTGAGAACGCCCTTGGCCACCAGGCGGTTCAACACGGTCATCACCGTCTTGTAGTGGTGATCGGGGCCCAGATAATCGCACACCGCCTGGACCGTCGGCTCCTCCAACGCCCACACGGCCTCCATGACCTGCGCCTCCAGCTCGCCGAAGACGCGCGCCATGCCGGCCTGGTTGATGCGAAAGGTGTGGACCGGTAAGCTGCGATTGGTGGTCATGGGTTTCTCGACGGAACGACTCGAGGAGCGCCGGTTGATGCCTGCGCGCTCCCGTCGGCCTGCCCTCTCTGCTTAAGTCTTACGCATTATAAGAGCATTGACGGTTTTGTCAAAGGGGAAGGACGTTCTCCGCAGGGCGCAGGTCCCCAAGGGAGGCTGGCAAAGCCCAGTGGTGCCAAGACTCGATGACCGGCGGCTTTCGAAGCCCACTGGCTCAAGCCTCGACGCCGCCCATGATCGAAACCACCGCCCAAGGCCTCGACCCTCGGCTCATTCCTCGTCCTCCCCACACGGACTCTCGGCTCATTCCTCTCATTCCTCGTCCTCCCCACACGGACTCGAGGCTTCAGCCGGTCATCCGTGCACACCCGTCCAAGGCCTGGACCCTCGGCAAGGCCGGCTCAGATCGGCTCCTCCCCGTCGGCCGACAGTAGCCCGCCCTCTATCGCATCGTCCGGCGGTTCCTCCGCCTGGTCGGCCAGGTCCTCCTCCCCGTGCTGGGCCAACAGCGCCTGTGCCTGCTCGGCCAGCGGCGCCGGCACCAACACCCGCACCTCGGCCAAGGGACCCACCGTCACCGCCAGGGCCGTGCGCAGGCTCTCCCCCTGGAGCAACACCGGGATGTCGTTGGTCTCCAGCAGCCCCTTAACCACCTGCGCCTCTAGCTCGTTGGCCGCGCGGTAGACCTCCACCAGCTCGCTGCTGCGGCCGCCGCCGGTCACCGCCATCACGGCGGCGCGCGCCCGCTCCTCCAGCCGCCGCAAGAGGCCGCCGGATAGGTCCAGGGGCTCGCTGGTCATGGCGCAGCCTCCGAAGGGGACGAAGGCTGCCAGCCGCGATGGCGCAGGAAGATGCCCACCCCACCGATGATCACCAGCGCCAGCGCGATCACCTGGGCCGTGGCCAGGTTGAGAATGCCGCTGCGCCAGGCGTCGGGCCGGAACATCTCCACCCAAAAGCGGCCGACGCCGTACCAGATGAGGTAGAAGAGGAAGATGTCGCCGTCGCGCAGCTTGGGGGCCAGCTTGCGGCCGAAGACCATCACCAGCAGGAAGCCGACGAAGTTCCACAGCGCCTCGTAGAAGAAGGTGGGATGGAAGCGGGTGGCCGCGACGTAGGCCAGGACCTCCTCCTGGGGCCGACCGATCATCTCGGTGGGAGTCATGAAGGGGTAGTTGGGGTTGATCTTGAAGCCCCACGGCAGGGTGGTGGGCGGGCCGTAGAGCTCTTGGTTGACGTAGTTGCCGAAGCGGCCGATGGTCTGGCCCAGCAGCAGGCCGGGGGTGACGATGTCCACCCAGCGCGGCAGGCTCAGGCCGTGGCGGCGGGTGTAGATGACCACCGCGATCAGCCCGCCCAGGATAGCGCCGTAGATGCCCAGCCCGCGAAAGCCGCCGGACCAGAAGTTGATGATGTCCAGCGGATGCTCTCGGTAGTAGCTCCAGCCGACCCCACCCACGGGGTTGGAGAAGACGTGGTACAGCCGCGCGCCGATGATGCCCAAGATCAGCACCCACACCAGCAGGTTCCACACGTGCTCGGGATCTTCCCCGCGGCGAGCGGCCTCCTTGGTGGCTACGAAGGCGCCAGCCACGGCCCCGATCACGATCAAGACGCCGTACCAGTGCACGGTGAAGGGGCCGATGGAGAACAACACAGGGTCCATAGCGTGCTCCTCTGAGAGGAATGGTCAGGCCAGAATGCGCCAACGATTATATCATGTCCACGCGCGGCGGCCAACCCATGGTGGCTTTCACGGCAGAACGCGATACACCAACACCGGCTGGCCTGCCGTCGGAACGCGATAGACCAGCTCCAGCTCGGGCGGTGGGCGATCTTCGAAGAGGAAGGCCAGCTGCGGCCGCCAGGCGCGCTCGTTGCCGTCCATCACCCAGTAGTCGGCGCCGTTGGCTGCGGCATAGCGCAGGGCGGCTGCGTAGTCGCTGTTGGGGCTGGGGAGCCAATATCGGTTGGCGTGGAAGGCGATGGCCGGGTAGCGGGCCATGACCACGGCGTCGGCCGGCGCGTTGGCCGCCAGCCATTCGCCGGCCGCGCGGTGCTCTGCCCGGAAGGCTTGGGTCGCCCGGACGGCGCGCAGCGTCTCCGGGTGGGCGATCGCCAAGATGGCCACCAGCGCCAGGGCCGGCAGCGCTGTCGCCACGGCCAGGCTGCGGCGCCCCAGCCTCGGCAGCAGGTTGGCCGCCGTCTCTCGCGCCCATCGGCAGAGCAAGGCCGCGCCCAGGCCGGTCCAGATCAGCAGCGGCAATAAGAGCGGCGCCACGTACCGCTCGAAGATGAAGAAGAGCAGGAAGGTGAGGGGCGGCAGCAGGCCGGCCAGCAGCACCGCCTCTCCCCGCAGTCGCCGACGATCCCAGGCCAAGCCGAAGAGCCCTAGGCCCAACAGCGGCAGCAGCGCAGGCAGAAAGCCCTGAACCGTGAAAAACCTCCCCAGCAGGGAGCGGACGTTCAGATACACCAGGCCGGCGTAGCGCCGGGGATTGGCGCGGATCGCGTCCAGCATGGAGAGGTGGAAGCTCTCCTCGCTGAAGAAGAAGACCCGCTCGCCGGTGGAGTCTAGCTGCCAAAGGATGCGGTCGTGCTCGGCCAGGTCGTTGCGGGCCAGGGCCAGGGAGTCCTGGAAGGTGATGCCCACCTTCTGGCTCACCATCCAGGCGCCGGTGTGGACGCGCGTGTAGACGGCGTAGGGGCCGAAGCAGAGCGCGAAGCCCAACGCGTAGAGCAGGGCGCCGGACAGCCAGTGCCGCAGCGGCTGCCGAGTCAACCAGGCCACGGCCAGCAGCGCCAACCCCACCGTCGCCACGTACCAAATCCCCTCCGGCCGGGTGAGATAGGCCAGGCCGAAGGCGAGCCCGGCCAGCCACCAGAGGACCAGCCAGCGGCGGCTGCCGACAGCGTGCGTCGCCGGGGATGGCCGGCCTGCGGCCGTGTCGGCGGACGCGACCTCGACCGCTGCCCACAGCCCCAGCGCCACGAAGAAGAAGAAGGGCGGCTCGGTCATGGTGCCCCACCAGGGCACCGCTGCGTTGAAGACCGGCCACAGGGCGGTCAACAGGCCGACGAAAAGCCCGGCCCACGGTCCATACATCCGCCGGCCGATGCCTGCCATCGGCAGCACCAACAAGCTGCCGAGCACCACGTACACCACGTTGCTGGCTTGCTCCAGGCTGCCCACCGCCAGATAGAGCAGGCCGGCCAGCAGCGGAAACAGGGGAGGATGGTGGACGTCGTTGAAGCCCACGAACTGGTAGCCGCGGCCCGTGACCAGGTTGTGTCCCAGCCACAGGTAGAAGGGCTCGTCGCCCCACACCACGCGCGGCCCGCGCACGAAGAACAGATGCAACACGAGGCTCAGCAATACCAGCCCCGCGGTCAGCCAGCGTTCACTGCGCCTTGATAGGGGAGGCAAAGAGGGGACAGAAGACAGGCTCGAAGCGGACATAGACCGTGATCGTGCTCGAAAACTCAAAGATGCCGGCGCGCTCAGCGCACGAGGTACACCAGGGCCACTACCACGCCCAGGCTCACCACCACTCGACGCAGGACGGCCGGGGGGATACTGCTGGCCAGCCGGCCGCCCAGGGCTCCCCCCGCCAGCGCGCCCACGGCCATCACGGCGGCAGCCGGCCACACGACGCGACCGGAGAACAGGAAGAGCCCTGCGGCGGCGACGTTAGTGGCGAAGGCCAGCGCCTGCTTGAGGCCGTTGAGCCGCGTTAGGTTGTCGTCGTACATCAACGCCAAGACGGCCAAGATGATCACGCTGAGCCCGGCGCCGAAGTAGCCGCCGTAGATGGCTGCAGCGAACACCGGCAGCGCCGCCCACGCGCCGGCCTTCGGCGCGGGGTTGGGGTTCCCGGCGCTGCGGGCCGCCGCCCAGCGCCGCACCCGCTCTTGGCTGGCCAGCAGCCCACAGGCCAACAGGATCAGCCAGGGCACCAGCTGCCGAAAGAGGCGTTCGCTGGTGCTGAGCAACAACACGCTGCCCGCCAGCCCACCCAGCATGGCCGCAGGGACCAGCAGGCGCAGGCGCCGCTCCTGCCCGCGCAGGTCCCGGGCCTGGGCAAAGGTGGCGCCCAGGTAACCCGGCACCAGAGCCACCGTGTTGGTGACGTTGGAGGCCACCGCAGGCACGCCCACCGCCATCAAGGCCGGAAAGGAGATGAGGGTGCCGCCACCGGCTATGGCGTTGACCAGGCCTGCGCCCACCGCAGCCAGGGCGATCCAGAGGAGGTCGAGGGGAGCCAGAGAGGAAGGAAACGCTGGGAAACCAAGGGACGAAGCGCCTGCCGAGATAGGAGCCGGTAAACAGAAGAACACAAAGACCTCGTTTCACGGGCGACGTGGGTTCGTCGGGAAAGGGAGGGCCAGGATCATGCCGTCTCGAACGTCTCCACGAAGCGGATGCCCAACTCCTCCAGCTCGTTCAGCACCGGCTCGTAGATCGCCGGCACCACCGGGATCTGCACGCCCGTGAGGTCGAGCTGGCCGTTGAGGATCATCTTGACGGCGATGGCCGCGGGCAGGCCCACGGTGCGCGCCATGCTGGTGTGGCCGTGGGGGATGCCGAAGTCCACCATGGTGGAGGTGATGCGCTCCGTTCGGTCGGGGTAGACGGCCTCGATCTGGTGCTGCAGGATGAGCATATCCCGCTCACCCGCCGCGTATTGCATTTTCTCCAACATGCGTGCGGTGAGGATGTCGATGGGCGCGGCCGCGTCGCCGCTCACCGGCAGGGGATCGTCGCTCAGCAGCCCCAGCCACTCCAGGTTGTCCAGCACCGGCGAGTCCAGGGGCAAGTTCAGGAACGCCGCCAGAGCTGCACGCAGGCGGTGTCCCTCGCTGCCGATCAGCCGCGCCGTGAACCGGGCGAAGGTCATCCCCGCCAGGCCCGACATGGGCTCCTCGCTCAGCAAGCCCAGGTCGGCGATCTTGCGCAGGGTCTGGCACCAGCCGGGATAGCGCAAGGTGCCGCGGAAGAAGGTTAGGGGGTTCTCCACGCCGTAGGTGCGCATGTAGGGCAGGCTGTCCCGGTTGGGATAGCCGTCGAAGTTCATCACCTTGCCCTCCACCTCCACCGGCACCGTCCAGTAGTGGTCGAAGAGCTCCTCGCCCGGGATCACCACCTCCTGTCCGTCCCACAGGTAGTGGGCGGAGTTCTTGCCGGCCAGCAGCACCCCGCGGGGGCTCCAGGAGAACTTGTAGCCGAAGGGGTTGGTGTTGGCCTCCGGCGCCGGCAGGCCGCCGCACCAGGAGACGAAGCGAGTGATGCGGCCGCCCTGGGCCCACACCCGGTGGAAGATGCGCATGGCGGTCATGTGGTCAATGCCGGGGTCCACGCCGATCTCGTTGAGCAAGATCACGCCAGCGGCCTTGGCGGCCTGGTCGAGCTGCGCCATGGGCTCCTTCACGTAGGACGTAGTGACCATGTGTTTGCCGTGCTTCACGCACAAGCGTGCGACGGCCGGGTGATACGCCCAGGGCAACAGGCTGACCGTCAGGTCGTGCTCGGCCACCAGCGCCTCCACCGCCCCCAGGTCGTCGGAGTTGACGGCCAGCGCGCGGCCGTGCGGGTGGTCTCCCACCAGGGCCTGGGCCTTGCTCACGGTGCGGCTGGCGACGGTGACCTGAAAGTCAGGCTGGTTGAGCAGGTACTCCACGTGCGCGCCGGCCACCATGCCGGCGCCGAGAACCAGGACGCGTTTCATGGGACAACTCCTCGATTGCACTGCATGGCTTGGGCCCGGCGGGCGCCGGGGCAGCAGATAAGGCGTGGCCGGTCGGCCGCGGGTCGGCCGGGCGGCCGATGGCGGTTCAGACGGCGCTTAGGTGCTGCTCCAGGTACCGATAGGCGGGCGTCAGCTCTCCTCGGTGGGCGATGACCGCGCGCTTGATCTCCGGCGGCAGCGCCAGCGCCTCGAAGGGGGCGCTGTAGTCGGCGGACACCAGGGCCGGGATGAAGGGCGCCAGGGCGCGGCTGAAGTCCTCCGACGCGTCCCGCGGCAGCTCGCTGGGCAGGATGTCCACCGCCATGACCACCACGCCCTCTCCCTCCACGCCGTCCACCACCTGGCCGGTCAGCGGGTTGTAGACGTAGTTGGGCTCGCCCGGCTCGGTAGCCTTCACCGTGCACTCCATGGCGCCCTCGATGTCGCAGCTGATGTCGCCGATCACCTGCAGCTTCACCGGCCCGGCCGCGAACAGGCGGCGCAGCCCCTCCTTCGTCACCAGCCGCGGGTAGCGGGCGTCCCAGTAGACGGCGTTGATCACCACGCTCAGCGCCGGCAGGTAGGATTCGAACGCGCCGCGGTAGAGGTGGCCGTGCGCGTAGTAGTGCTGCAGGTCGAAGGGCTGGGTCGGATCGTCCGGCCGGACGGTGTGCTCCTCGCGGAAGGTGGCCGCGTAGATGGTGCGACGGGGATCGGTCCCCGGCGCGGCCTCCGGCAGACCGGCCAGCAGGTCCGCCGGCTCCACGCGCTGAATGGGCAGCAGGTTCAGCACCTCCCACACCCCGCGCGCCACGTTCCCATAGCCGACCACCCCGACGGTGAGGGGAAGGATGGCCGGAGGCAGCCCCTCTTGGCGCACCTGGTCGGCCACCGCCAGCACCGCTGCCTTCGCCTCGGCGATGTCATGGTACTCGTAGGCGTGGCGCAGCTGGGTGAACGGCGTGGGGATGCCCTGCCAGGCCAGCCGCCGGCCCAGGGCCCAAAGGGTCTCCAGCGCGCCGGCCACCCCGGCGTGCCAGCCGAAGAAGATCAGCCGCCGGCCCTGGTCGTCCACGATGCGCTCGTAGTCAATCAGGGTGCAGCCCAGCTCCAAGAGGCGCCGCAGCATGGGCATGTTGTAGGGCTGCCCCTTGATCACGTGGGCGAAGAAGGCGTAGGCCTTGCCCGGCTCCAGGGCGGCCGGCGGGATCTCCTTGATGCCGAAGACCACCGGACAACGGCTCAGGCTCTCCTCCACCGCCGCGCCGGCCTGCTGGAACTCGGCCGCCGAGAAGGCGCGGGTGGGCGATGGCTGCACCACCACCTCGATGCCGTGCTCCTGGACCAGCTGCCTGGCTACAGACGGCGTCACCGGCGTCCGGCGTTCCCAGACGCTCTTGTCCTCGCGGCGCACACCGATGCAACGCAGCATGAGATCGGCTCCTCGATCGCTTTGCGCGTATCCCACACCGGCCTCCGGGCCGTGTGGGATAGTTGTGGGATAGTGTGGGAAATCTGTGGGATAGTGGTCGGCCGCAGCGCTGGGCGGAAGCCAACGGTCTCGCCTAGCTGCTACACGAACCTGCGGCGACAGCCGGCTGCTCGACTGCCCGCCAACGGCGCCGAGCCGTCCGGGCCGCGGCGACAGGCCGTACACTACTGCGAAAGTGGCCGGGCCTGGCGTCCTGCGGTCGGACCGCCTAACCGTCGTCCGGCCGCCGGTCCTACTTCAGGATGTAGTACGTTGCCCGTTTCTCGCCAATCTTGATCAGCAGGTCCTTTTCCACCAGGTCGGCTAGGTCGCGGCGGATGGTCTCCGGGCTGACGTCGGGGCACAGGGCCTGAAATGCGCTGTTGGTGATGCGGCCGTGCTCCAGCACGTAGGCCAGGGCCTGCTCCTGCCGGGGGTTGAGCATCACGTTGCCCCACCGCTGCGCCTCCGGCTTGGCGCTCACCAACGCCTCGCCGTGGCCGTACAGGGTGACCCGAAAGCCGTTGGCCGTCTCCTCGAAGCGGGGCGCGGGCAGGCCGGCCTCCTGCATGGCCGCTATCATGCGATCAATGCCGTAGCCCAGCCGCTCGATGAACCCCAGGTCGCTGAGCACCTGCACGATCACCTCGTTGCGGCTGAAGCGCTCGGTCACCAGGTTGTCCAGGGTGACGTGGCCGGGCAGCCGGCCGGGGCTGTAGACCTCCATGCGGTTGCTGAACATCAGCAGGCGGATGCTGTCCCCGCGCACGCCGTAGTCCCGATGAGCCACGGCGTTCACCACCGCCTCGCGCGCCACCGCCAGGGGGTACTCGGTCACCTCCTCGCGCTCGAAGCTGCGGATGCGCCAGCCCCGGCGCATGTTGGCGGCGATGAAGGCCTCGGCGCGGCGGATCTGCTGCGGCAGCGTGCCGCGAATGTCCTCGCGCACGAACTCGTCGCCCATGGTGGCGCCGGCATAGCGCACGGCGATGATCTCGGCCGAGGGCAGGAACTGCTGCGGGTTGCGGCCGAAGAGCAGGAGGCCGGCGTAGGTGGGCACGAAGCGGCCCGGCTCCGCCGGCTTCAGGCAGCCACGGGTGAGCAGCGCGGCGGAGAGGGAGGTGGCCGTGAGGCCGGACAGCCGCTCCATGTACTGGGCTACCTGGGCATCGTCCAGGTCCTCGCGCGTGGCCTCGTGCACGGGGAGCGACTCGAAGCTCACGGAGCCGCGCGCCATCAGCAGGCTGCGCAGCTCCGGCGTGGTCAACGGCCGGTTCTCGCTCCCTGTCCGCGTTAAGTACTGGCCCTTGAGGCTGTAGGCGTGGGGCAGGCCGGGCGGCACGTGCACCACGCACACCGCCACGCCGTCCACCGACACCACCTCCGGCAGGGGGAGCACCAGGGGCGGATCGGCCATCAGGGCCGCGGCGATGGCCCGATCCTGGGCCTCGCGCGGGGAAGCGAGGCCGCTCAGCCGGCCGCCGGAGGATACCCCCAGCACCAGCGCGCCGCCGTGCCCGTTGGCCAGGGCCACCAGGGTCTCGGCCAGGCGCCGCGGGCTGGCCGTCTCCGGCAGAAAGGCCAGGGTCTCGCTGGGGCCGGCCTCCAGCCACTGGGCGATCTGTTGGGGGGACGTTTGATAGGGGGACGACGAGAGCATGGCTTCTGGTGAGCAGCTTACGGCACCTGCGCCACGTCGAGGATCAGCCAGCGGGAGGTGTCGCGCACCGCCTGGGGCTTGCGCTCCTGCAGGGTCCACCGATACACTCGCCGGCCTGGGCCGGGCACCTCCACAGTGGTCTGCACCGCCATGCGCGAGACGGCATCCTGGCCCACGTCCAGGGTCATGGCCGTGGAGTCGTAGGTGAGGGAGAGCACCCGCAGGACGGACGCCGGGCCGGCGGCGTTGACCTGGCCCTCCCTGCCCGGCGCCACCAGGGCGTTGCGCGCCGCGCCAGGGCTGTTGAGCAGCCAGGCCAGCACCACCGCTTCCGGATAGGTCGGCTCGGCGGGCGTGCCTTGGCAGAAGACGATGGCAGGCGGGCTGACCACGTTGAAAGTAAGCGCGTCGCCCTGGCGCTGGTAGGTGGTGCGCTTGCACAGGTTGCTACGCTCGGACAACATGTCGAAGGTGGTCACCTCCCGCACCAACGTCAGCGCCTCGCGCGGGCCGATCTCGACGCGATGGCTGCCGACGAAGTGCACCGACGCATAGCCCTCCTGAGGGCTCACCCAGCGGAAAATCGAAACCCGCGTCACCGCCCCGCGCTGTTTTCCGAACACCACCAGCTCCTGGCCGGTGCTCTCCTCGCCTCGGCGCGGGGTGACGGCGCTGACGACCTCGAACTGCACCGCGTCGTTGCCCAGGTAGCCCTGGCCCTTGCCGAAGCGCCAGTCGGGCAGCAGGCGATAGGGCACCAAGAAGGCAGAGGGCTGGTAAGGGAAGGGGATGACGGTCTGCGGATCGTACCGGGCTGCGTCCTGTTGCGCGTCGTAGATGATGCCGCCGATGGGTCCGTTGGCGCCCCCCTCCACGTTGTCGAAGTGGTAGAACAGCAGCCACTCCTGCTCGCTGTCGCCGTCAATGCTCAGCGGCTGAAGGACCTGGCGCTTGCCCTCCGGCCTGTGCACCCGCCAGCCGGTGGGCAGCAGGTCGTCCATGGGGATGGGAAGCTGCGTGCCGCGGTCGCGACAGCCGGCCAGCACGAGCAGCGCCAGCGCCAACGCCAGCAGCACCAACGGCCGGAGGCCGGCGGCCGCCGGACAAGCCGGCCGCAGGGGAGGTTGTTCTCGGAGGGGCGTGGGTTCAGCCATGGCAGCGAACGATCCGGCCGTAGGGTGGGCCCGCCTTGCGCGGGTTGCTTCGCTTCCGACTGCCGCCCTTGGGCGCCACGGGTCGAGCGCCCTCCACCGGCGGCAACAGGGTCTGCTCCAACACTTGGCTCATGTGGCTCACCAGCACCACCTGCACCTCGCGGCGGATGCGCGGGGGCAGCTCCACCAGGTCCTTGGCGTTCTTCTGCGGCACCAACAGGGTCTTGATGCCGGCGCGGTGAGCAGCGATAGCCTTCTCCTTCAAGCCGCCCACGGGCAACACCCGGCCGCGCAGGGTGATCTCGCCGGTCATGGCCACGTCGCGGCGCACCGGCCGGTTGGTGAGCGCCGAGACCAGCGCCGTCGCCATGGTGATGCCGGCGCTGGGGCCGTCCTTGGGGATGGCGCCCTCCGGCAGGTGCACGTGGACGTCCAGCTCGTCGAAGTTGACCTCCTCGATGCCCAGCTCGGCGGCGTGGGAGCGCGCGTAGCTGAGCGCCGCCTGGGCCGACTCCTGCATGACCTCCCCCATCTGGCCGGTGAGCAGCAGGTTGCCCTTGCCCGGCATCAGCGTCACCTCCACCTGCACAAGGTCGCCGCCGGCCTCCGTCCAGGCCACGCCGGTGGCCACGCCCACCTCGTCCCGCTCCTCGGCGGCCGTGGAAGCGAACTCCGGCGGGCCCAGGTAGCGGGCTACCAGAGAGGGCGTGATGCGGTGGGGCGCTGCCTTGCCCTCGGCTACCCGCCGCGCCACCTTGCGACAAACGGCGGCGATGGCGCGCTCCAGGTTGCGCAGGCCCGCCTCCGAGGTGTACTCCCGAACGATGCGCCGCAGCGCCGGGTCGGTGAAGGTGAGGCCGTGGGCCGTCAACCCGGTCTGCTCCACCTGACGGGGGATCAGGAACTGCCGTGCGATGCGCAGCTTCTCTTCCTCGATGTAGCCGGGGAAGTCTATGATCTCCAGGCGGTCCAGCAACGGCTCCGGGATGGGGTCGAGGAAGTTGGCCGTGGCGATGAAGAACACCTGGCTCAGGTCGTAGGGAACGTCCAAGTAGTGGTCAATGAACTCCCGGTTTTGCTCCGGGTCCAGCACCTCCAGGAGCGCTGCGGCCGGGTCCCCGCGGAAGTCCAGGCCCAGCTTGTCAATCTCGTCAATCATGAACACCGGGTTGACCGTGCCCGCGGTGCGCATGGCCTGCAGGATGCGGCCCGGCAGCGCGCCCACGTAGGTGCGCCGATGGCCGCGGATCTCCGCCTCGTCGCGCACGCCGCCCAGGCTGATGCGCACGAAGCGCCGGCCCAGGGCCTCGGCCACCGAGCGGCCCATGGAGGTCTTGCCCGTGCCGGGCGGCCCTACCAAGCAGAGGATCGGCGTGCTCATCTTGTCCCGGGCCAGCTTGCGCACCGCGATGTGCTCCAGGATGCGGTCCTTGGCCTTGGCCAGGCCGTAGTGGTTGCGGGCCAGCACCGCGGCCGCGTGCGCGATGTCCATGTTGTCCTCGGTGGCCCTGGACCAGGGGAGCTCGATGAGCCAGTCCAGATAGCTGCGCACGCTGGCGATCTCCGGCGAGGCCGGCGGCATGGCCGCCAGGCGGCGCAGCTCGTGCTCCGCCTTCTCCCGCGCCTTGGACGGCATGTTGGCCCGCTCGATGCGCGCCTGCAGCTCCGCGATCTCGCGGGTGCGCTCGTCCACCTCCCCCAGCTCGGCCTGGATCACCCGCAGCTGCTCGCGCAGGAAGAACTCCCGCTGCGACTTCTGCACCTGCTGTTGCACCTGGCTTTGGATGTGGCCCTCCAGCTCCAGCAGGTCCAGCTCCTTGCCCAGCAACACGCTGACGTGCTGGAGCCGCTGCACGGGGTCCAGGATCTCCAGCACCTCCTGCTTGGCGCTCACGTCTTGCAGGAGGCTGGCCGCAATCACGTCGGCCAGCCAGCCGGGCTCGGTGGCGTTGAGGGCCGCCACGTAGGCCTCGTCGCTCAGCCGCGGGCTCAGGGCCACGCAGCGCTCGAAGAGGCCGAGCACGGCGCGCATGAGCCCCTCGCTGGGCTGCGTTGTCTGCGCCTGCTCCCACAGCGGCACCACCGCCGCGCTCAGGTGGTCATCTTCGTCCACCACCTCCAGGATGCGCACCCGCTGCCGGCCTTGCACCAGGATGCTGGTGGAGCCGTCGGGCATGCGCAGCACGCGGGCCAAGCGCACCTCGGTGCCAATGCGGTAGAGGTCCTCGGCGCCTGGGTCCGTCTCGTTGGGGTCGCGCTGGGCCACCACCACCAGGCGCTGATCGCCCAGCAGCGCCGCCTCCACAGCCAGCAGCGAGCGATCGCGGCCGACGATCAGGGGCTCCATCAGGCGCGGGAAGACCACGTTGTGGCGCAGCGGCAACAAGGGGTAGAGGCTCTCGCCCGCGTCCCGGTCCGGGCCTCGATCCTCCAGCATCAGCATGGGCTCCGGCCACGCCGGCGCAGGCGGAGAGGGGGGCGCTGCTCGTCGTTCCATGTCGAAGCGTGATCGCATTGCCATAGCTCACGCCGGCCCTGGCGCCGGCCGTTGGGCGGTGATCTGCCAGGAGAAGTCAGGAGGCTCCGCCTCCCAGGCCCAGTCGGCGGCAGAGAACGCGTCGGGATGCCAGGCCAGCCAGGCCTCCCGCGCCTCGGCCGCCACGAACAGCGATCCCGCGGCGCAGATCACCCGGTCGGCGTCGGCGCCATCCAAGGCCAGGGCTAGCCCGTCCGCCACCGTGTCGGCCGAGGCCACCTGCGCCTGTGACAAGCCGACGCCGCGCGCCGCCTCCACCACCAGCCGGGGGTCGGCCGCGCGCGGGTGCCGGGAGCGCACCGCCACCAGCCGCTCGGCGTCTTCGGCCAGCGCCGACAGAATGCCCGCCAGGTCCTTGTCGGTGGAGACGCCTACCACCAGGCGAAGGCGCCTGCCGCGGAAGTAGTGCGCCAGCGCGCTGCGCAGCAGCCGAGCGGACGCGTCGTTGTGCGCGCTGTCCACCACCACCGCCGGCCCCTCGGCGTCCGGCGGGCGCAGCACCTCCAGCCGGCCGGGCCAGTAGACCGTGGCCAGGCCGCGGCGCAGGCCGGCCTCCGTGACCGCCGCGCCCGCCTCCACGGCCTCGCACAGGGCAGCTAGGGCGGTGACGGCGTTGGCCTGTTGATGCGCGCCCAGCAGCGACAGCCGTAAGCCTGACAGGGCGAAAGCGGGTCGGCCGTTGGCCAGGCGCTCCACGTCCAGCACCTGGCCCTCTAGCCCGTCGGCGACGGCGGTCCAGCGCCAACGATGGCCGACGGCCTCCAGGCGGCTGCCCCGTTGCCCGGCGACCTGGGCGATGGCCGCAAAGGCCTCCTCCTCCTGAGGCGCGGTCACCACCGGCACGCCGGGCTTGATGATGCCTGCCTTCTCGCGCGCGATCTGGTCCAGGGTGTTGCCCAGGATGGCCGTGTGCTCGAAGCTGATGGGGGTGATGACGCTCACCGCCGGCGTGACCACGTTGGTGGCGTCCAGCCGGCCGCCCAGGCCCACCTCCAACACCACCCAGGGAACGCCCTGCTCGGCGAAGTGCACGAAGGCCAACAGCGTCAAGATCTCGAAGGTCGTGATGCCGGGCGTGGCCTCGATGGCCGGTCGGCAGCGATCCAACAGGCGCACCAGCTCGTCCCGGCCGATGAGCTGGCCGTCCACCCGGATACGCTCGCGGACGGTGTGCAGATGGGGCGAGGAGTAGAAGCCCACCCGCAGGCCGCTGGCCCGCAGCACCGCCTCCACCATCGCCGCCGTGGAGCCTTTGCCCTTGCTGCCGGCGATGTGCACAAAGCGCGGCTGCTGGTGCGGGTCGCCCAGGGCAGCCAGCGCTCGGCGCATCCGTCCCAAGTCCCACGCCTGCTCGGTGTATGGAACGGAGCGCCGACGCTCGTAGTCCACGTAGTTGAAGATGTAATCCAGGGCCGCCTGGTAGCTGGCGGGAAGAGCCACTGCAAACCTGCCTGACGATCGGATAGAAAACCTGCGCGCAATTTTACCCCACTCTCCGCAAATCGGAAAGAGCGCCGCGGCCCAAAACAGGTCTTGTCAATTGACCCCGGCGGTGGTATAACGCGCACATGTCCCTGCGACGCCTTCTGCGTTCTCACCACCTGTGGGCTCTGTCGGGCTACACGCTGCTCAGCCTGCTGCTCACCCTGCCCCTGGCCCTGCGCTTCACCACCCACGTCCCCGGCGACGGCATTGACGACCCGGCCCTGGCCTGGAACCTGTGGTGGGTCAAGTTCAGCCTGGTGGACCGCCAGCTCAACCCCTTCGACAGCCGCTGGATGTTCTACCCCCTGGGGATCAACCTGGCCTTCTACACCCTGACGGTGTGGAACGGCCTGCTGGCGGTGCCGCTCCAGGTGAGCGTCGGGCTGGTGCCGGCGTCCAACCTGGTGCTGCTTTCCTCCTTCGTGCTGGGCGGCTACGGCGCCTACCTGCTGGCCCTGTGGGCCCTGGCACAGGGCCGCGGCGACCGGCCCTGCGCGGCCCGCTACGCGGCAGCCTTCCTGGCCGGCCTGCTCTACGCCTTCTCCTCTAGCAAGCTGTTCTACGCCTCCCTGGGGCAGTTCAACATCGCCAGCTCGCAGTGGGTGCCCTTCGCTGCTCTCTACGCGTTGCGCTGCCTGCGCCCCGCCGCGCGGCGGCGGGAGGCGCTCCTGGCCGCTCTCTTCCTGCTGATGCAGGCCTACGCCGAGTTGACCTACGCCAGCTTTCTGGCGGTGTTCATCGCCCTGGCCGCAGCCTGGCGCGGGGTGCAGTGGGCGGAGGCCAGAGCCCAGAGCCGCCAAAACGGCTTGGAGGACGGCCGCTGGCTGGGCAACCTGGCTGCGCTGGCGCTGCTCTTCGTGGTCGGCCTGGCGCCGGTGCTGGCCAACATGGTCCCCGACCTGCGCGCCGAGGGGGACTTCCTGGTGGAGGGGGGCGGCTTCGCCGACCTCTTCTCCGCGGACCTGGCCGGCTTCCTGCTGCCTACGCAGCTCCATCCCCTCTTCGGCGACGTGGTGCGCACGCTGGCGGACGACTCGCAGCTCCGGCCTGACGGCAGCCAGTGGCAGGTGAACAAGGGTCAACACCTCACCCTCGGCTACCTGGGACTGGCGCTGACCCTGGCCGGCGGCTGGCTGGCCTGGCGACGCCGCCGAGAGGAACAGCCCTGGCCTTCCCTGGCCTTTTGGGCTGCGGCGGCTGCCCTCTTCTTCCTGCTGACCCTGGGGCCGACCCTGCGGGTTATGGGTCACGACACCGGCGTGCCCGGCCCTTTCCGTCTGCTGCAGGAGCTCCCCCTCTTCAAGGGCAACCGCTACCCTAGCCGCTGGAGCGTGATGCTGCTGTTGGCTGCCTCGGTGCTGCTGGCCGCAGCGGCCGAGACCGCGCTGGCCTGGGCGCAGCGACGCCGGCCGGCCCAGCGGTGGGCGCCGAGCCTGGTAGCGACGGCGCTGGCCGGGGGGCTGCTGATCGAGAACCTCTCGGTCCCTCTGCCCCTGAGCGACATGCGCATCCCCGCCATCTACGACCGCATCGCGCGAGCCGAGGGCAGCTTCGCCGTGCTGGACCTGCCCACGGGCTGGCGCAACGGCTTCAGCGTCTTCGGCAAGCAGGACGTGATCATCATGTTCCAGCAGTGGTGGCAGACGCGGCACGGCCGGCCCATCCTAGGGGGCAACACCTCTCGCAACCCCGAGCACAAGTTCCGCTACTTCCTGGAGGCGCCGTTGATCGGCCCGCTGACGGTGCTGGCCAACGCCGACGACGGGCACCCTCACGTGCGCCGCGCGCTGGCGCCGGCCCTGGAGGGCATCCGCCAGGGCGACCCGAGCCTGGGCGGCAACGCCATGCTCCAAGCGGCGGCCGCCGACGCCGCTGCCGTGCTGGCAGCGCTGGACGTGGCCTACGTGGTGGTGCAGACCGACCGGGTGCCGCCGGAGTACACCCGCTTCGTGGAGCGCTACCTGCCGCTGACCCTGGTGGCCGAGGAAGGTCCCCGACGCCTCTACCGGCCGGTCTACGCGCCGTCGCCGGGGCCGGTCGTCGTGCGGCCGGCGGCGGACCCCCTGAGCCGCGGGGAGGGCTGGAGCGGCGCAGGCCAGGGCACCGCCCGGCCGCCGGGCGCCGAGGAAGCCGCCCTGTGGGCGCATCGCCGGGAGACCCGGCTGCTGCTGCCGCCGGCGTCGCCCGGCGCGAGGCGCATCGCGGTGCGCGCCATGGCCGCCGGCCCGGGGCAGACCGTGGCCCTGGAGGTCAACGGCCACCGCACACCCCCCCAGCCCCTGCCGACGCAGTGGGCCGCGCTCCTCTTCGAGGTACCGGCCGGCGCGCTGACCGAGGACGCCAACGAGGTGCTCCTCCGCTTCGGCCGCACCTACCCCGTCGCCGACGCAGCGGCCGCCTTTGGGCTGGCCCCGGTGAACTTGCTGGTGGAGAGCGCGGGCCTCGAGGCGGGCAACTACGGCCACATTTGGCTCAACGGCCGCAACGTGTCCCCCAACAGCCGGGGCTACAACCTGGCCATCGTGGACGGGGCGTCCGGCCGGCTGATCTCGGCCGCCCACTTCGACACCCACGCCGACCCCGACGCGTCCACGGCGTTGATAGCCTATCTGCAGGGGCTAGGCCAGCAGGAAATCCTGGCCGTTGCGGTGAAGGATACGGCGGCCGACCAGCTGAGCGCCGAGGCGGCGGAAGCGCTGGCGCAGCTGGGGCTGACTGACCTGCGGGGGCGCTTCCGTTGGAGCCAGGCCGCGCTGGTGCTGCCGGCGCCGGCGCCCGGCGCAGCGCGGCCGGTGGTGGAGGCGGTGGACGCGGTCCAGGGGGTGCGGGTCGGCCTGGGCATGGGGTGGCGCGAGCCGCAGGTGGCTGCCGCCGTAGCTTGGCTGCGGGCGGAGGAATGAAGGCGGCGGGCCCGCCCTGCGCCTCTGCCGGGGCTGAGCAACCCCGGCGCTGCCCGCCCGAGGTGTCAGTGGTCCCGAGCCGTCGGCAGCGGAATGCGCAGGTTCTGGCCCACCAGAACTGTGTCCCCCTTCAGATGGTTGAGCTGCTTCAGGGCAGAAAGGGTCACGCCGCAGCCCTCGGCGATGCCTGCCAGGGTGTCTCCCCGGCGCACCACGTATTCGGCGCCGCAGCGAGGCCTTGAGGTCCTGGCGCTCGAGCCGTCTGCGCCGTCCGCCGAAGGCGAACACGGCCGTCGCAGCCCCTGCCCCACCCAGATAGCTTCGCCCACCAGGCCGTTGGCCGCCTTGAGCTCGGCCACGGTGGTCCCCCAGGCCTTGGCCAGGGCGGGCAAGGTGTCCCCGCGGCGTACGGTGTAGAGCGCTGTCTGGCGACAATCAGCGGCAAAGCCGTCCACGTCCGTCTCCGCCTCTGGGATCATCAAGCGCATGCCTGGGTACAGCGCTCGCCCGGTCAGGCCGTTGGCCTCGATCAGGACGTGGGGAAGCAGGCGGTAGCGGGCTGCGATCTCCCTCAGGGTCTCCCCGGTGCGCACCACCACGGCTTCCGGGCGCGGCTCGCCCGCCTGGGTCGGCCAAGCCGCCAGGCCGAGAGCCAGCAGTGCTGCTGCCATCGTCAGAAGGGCTTTCCAGGGATCTCTGCGCATAGAACCTCTCCGGTTGAGATGCACGGTCTGTCTTCTTATGGTGACGACAGCAACCCGTGGAAGTGACGGCGCGATGGCGCATCGGGCTCGAATTTATGTAAAAAATGTCGGAAACGACTTGACATAGACTTGATTTTTCTGTCAAGTTGTGCTATATTATGTACGGTTTGCTTGCCTTGCGACCTTACAAACCCGTTCGCGGCGCGCCTGGGCCGAGCCGCGGCGCGCACAACGGTTCGCCCGGTGCAGGACGACGGCAGCTGGCGCAAAGGAACAGCGCCCCTATTAAGGTGTGCTGCCGCTGTAGGTGGCCGGAGGACGCACCGGCACCCGCGTGGTGGCAGGCTCCGGTGCGGCCGGCGTAGCCTCCGGCGCCGAGCCGACGCTGCCCTCCTCCGGCGCGGTCGGCGCAGCCACCACCAGCACTTGGCCGGGACGGAGCACGGTGCTGGCGTCCATGCCGTTGTAGCTGCGCAGCTCGCTGACCGTCAGTCCACAGCGCGCCGCGATGCCACCCAGGGTGTCCCCTGGCTGGACCGTGTAGGCGCTGCCGCACGCGCCGCCAACTGTGCCGCCTGAGGTAGGGATGTACTGGCGATGGCCGCTCGGCGACGCCGCGCCCACCGGAATAAGCAGCGACTGGCCCACGTAGATGGTGTTGCTGGCCAGGCCGTTGGCCTGCTTGATGGCCGCCACCGTGGTGCCATAGCGCGCAGCCACGCTGCTCAGCGTGTCGCCCGCCCGCACGACGTGCACGATGGACTTGAGAGCCGCGCCGGACGGCTTCGGCGCAGCTGCAGCGGCGCCGCTACCTTGGCTGACCTGGGGAACCAGCAAGGACTGCCCAGGGTATATGGTGGTGCCGGACAAGCCGTTGGCCTGGACAATGGCCTGGACCGATGAGCCGTAGCGAGCGGCAATGCCGGAAAGGGTGTCTCCCCGCTTGACGGTGTGAACGATGGCTGCTTGCGGCCGGAAAGAGGCCTCAGCACCGACTCGTGTTGCCCCAAGCAGGGCGGCGATGAGGAAAGCGATGGTGAGCACACGATGCGGTCTCATATGGCCTCCAGAAACGCTGAGAGGAGCAGGCTCCGGCGGCGTTTGTCAAACTAGCTGAAAACGATGATAGCATATTTTACGCCTGCTGACAACCATTGCAGGTTACAAACGTCTAACTCTCGCACAAAATTTAAGGTGGCCCAGCCTCGCCTGCGGCCCTGGCAGTTAGCGCTCCTCGCCGCCGCCCTGGCCAGCCTGGGCATGGTCTGTCTTCCCCGTGCCTGGACGGGCCGGGCGCAGGGCGCCGGCGGGGTGGGCTGGACCTCCTTCACCGAGGAGCTGCCGGGCGGCAACGTGCGCAGCATCGTGGTCGAGCCCGACGGCAGCGTCTGGTTTGGCACTCGCAGCGGCCTGAGCCACTTCGACGGCGCCTGGAGCAGCTACACCGCCCAGGACGGGCTGCCCCCTGGCCCGGTCTACGCCCTGGCCCAGACCGCCGACGGCGCGCTGTGGGTCGGAACCGCCAACGGCCTGGCGCGCGCCGCCTCGCCGGCGCCGGGGCAGAGACGCCAGTTCGAGCGGCTGCCGAAGCCGGAGGCCGGGCCCGTGTGGGCGCTGCACGCGACAGGCAACGTGGTCTGGGTGGGCGGCGACGGCGTGGTGGGCTACTGGACGGCCGACGAGTGGCGCCCGGTGGCCGGCGACCACGCTGCCTCCCTGGCCGACACCATCACCGCCATCGCCGTGGACGGGCGGGGCGCGGTCTGGCTGGGCGGCAATACCCTGTATCGCCTGGACCCCTTCGGCGGTCGGCCGGAGCCGGCGCCGGGCTATCGAGGATCGGGGCGGGTGCAGGCGCTGCTGGTGACGCCGCCGACCCCGCAGTGGCCCGAGACCCTCTGGGTGGGCACCCTGGGCGACGGCCTCTGGAGCTTCAACGGCGAGGACTGGGCCCACTTCCCGCGGCCGATCACCGGCAACGCCGCCGAGGGGATCGCCTCCAACGACGTGCTGGCCCTCGGCCAGGACGACGAGGGCAACCTCTGGATCGGCACCGACGGCGCGGGCGTGAGCGTGTTCAACCGCAACGGCCTTTCCCCCTTCTGGGGCGAGGGCTATTGGCGCACCCTCACCACGCTGGACGGCCTCAACGCCAACGCCGTGGGCGCCGTCGCCATGGACCACAACGGCCTGGTGTGGCTGGGCACCGTGGTGGGCGTCAGCCGCTTCGACGCGCGCTCGTGGCGCACCTTCGCCTCTCCCGACCTGCCGGCCGGGCTGGAGGTGGTGACCCTCCTGGTCGACTCCTCCGGCGCGCTGTGGGTGGGCACCGAGGGGGCGGGCTTGTTGTGGTTCGACGGCCAGCGGCTGGCGCGCTTCTCGCAGGAAAGCCACGGGCTCCCCGAGGACTACGTGCGCACGCTGGTGGAGGACCGGGACGGCTACCTATGGCTGGGCACAGCGTCCCAGGGGCTGTTCCGGGCACGGCTTCCCCTGGGGGCCGAGGTCCAGCCGCCCACGCTGCGGTGGGAGGCTGTGGATACGGCAACTCCCCGCGCGCCGGTGCCTCGCGCCGCCCTGCGATCACGGGACGGCAGCCTTTGGTTCGGCACCTTCGACCAGGGTGTCCTGCGCTTCACGCCCCAGGACAACACCTGGACCTCCTTCACCGTCGCCGACGGCCTGCCCAGCGACGAGGTCAACCAGGGCGCGCTGTTGGAGGACAGCCTGGGCCGGCTGTGGGTAGGAACCCGCGGCGGCCTGGCTCGGCTGGATCCCGGCGAGAGCCGGTGGCGGACCTTCGACCGCGCCGCCGGACTGGAGGACGCCCAGGTGCTCAGCCTGGCGGAGATGCCCGCCGGACGGCCCGGCGCCGGGGTCTGGGCAGGCACGCAGCGCGGCCTGATCTATCGGTTCGATCCGACGACCGAGCGGTGGGAAACGGCCACCGCAGCTGCGGCGCCCATCAACGCCCTCCTGGCCGCGCCGGGTCAGGGCCTTTGGTGGGGCACCACCGCCGGCCTGACCCGCCTCGATCCCGCCACCGGCCTGCGCCGCGCCTACACCCGCAGCGACGGCCTGCTGGACAACGAGGTTACCGCCCTGGCCGCCGGCAACCGGGGCGAGCTGTGGGTGGGCACGCGGCTAGGCCTCAACCGCCATGTGCCCTTCGCCGGCTCCCCGCGGGTGGAGATCACCGCCGTGAACGGCCAGAAGCCGTCGGCTCACCAGGTCGAGGTCCTGTCGGGCGAGCCCATGGTGATCACCTACGCCGGCTACGACCTGCTGACCCCGGCCAACGACATGCTCTATCGAACACGGTTGAACGGCGCGGCCACCGGAGACGGCTGGCGCATCACAGCGGACCGCCAGGCGATCTACCCCGGGTTGCCCCCTGGCGAGTTCACCTTCGAGGTCGAGGCCTGGAGCACCAGCCTGCGCGGGTCAGCGCCTGCCCGCATGGCCGTGCAGGTGAGGCCCAGCGTGGTGTTGCCCCTCTTCGGCCGGGTGGCGCAGGGCACGGCAGGGGCCCTGGGCGTCCTGCTGGCGGCGACCGTGGCCGGCGGCGGCGCCGCGGTTGCCACCGCCGCTCGCAGCCGACGGCGGCGCCGAGAGGCCGTGCGGCGACGCTTCAACCCCTACGTCTCCGGCGATCCTATCCAGACCAGCGACATGTTCTTTGGACGGCAAGAGACCCTGGCCCGCATCGCCAACATCCTGCACGAGAACAACGTCATGATCCAGGGCGAGCGGCGCATCGGCAAGACCAGCCTGCTCTACCAGCTCCTGCGCTACCTGCGGGAGACGAAGGACCCGGAGTACTGGTTCATCCCCGTGTACGTGGACCTGGAGGGGACGCCGGAGCAGGAGTTCTTCCACCTGTTGATGGAGGAGATCCTGGCCGCGCTGCCCCCCGCGGCCCAGGGGTTGGAGCTGCGCTTCCACGGCGAGGCCGCCGACACCTACTCCGACCGAGACTTCAGCCACGACATCAGCCGGATCGTGGAAGCGCTGCAGGGCGCCAGCGATCGCCAGGTGCGCATCATCCTGCTGCTGGACGAGGTAGACGTGATGAACACCTACGACCAGGCCCTCCACCAGCAGCTTCGCCGGGTCTTCATGCGGACCTTCGCCCGGAACCTGGGCATGGTGGTGGCCGGTCTTAACATCAGCAAGCAGTGGGACCGGCTGGAGAGCCCCTGGTACAACCTGTTCACCGAGATCCGGCTGGGGCCGCTGGACGAACAGGCGGCCCGTCAGCTGATCCTGGAGCCGGTGCGGGGCGTGTATACCTATGAGCCGGCTGCCGTGGATCTGATCCTGCGGGCGTCGGAAGGGCGCCCCTACTACATTCAGCAGCACTGCCTGGAGGCCGTGAACCAGATGTTAGCGGCGGGCCGGACGCGCGTGACCCTGAGAGACGCGCAGAAGGCCCTGGAGATCGTGACCAACGCGCGGACATCACAGCCCGATGGATCGGAGCCGTCCGCCGGCCAGGGCAGCTAGCGGCGCTCGCGCCGTGCGCCCAAGAGCCGCCCGACGGGCTCCATCCCTAGCAAGGAAGTCAACCACCGTGCGAAACCCCTACAAGACCGGCGGATGGGTCAGCGGCCGTGAGCACTACGGTCGCCACGCGCTGCTGGCCCACATCCTCGAAAGCGACAACGACGCCGTCCTGGTGATAGGCAACCGGCGCATGGGCAAGACATCCCTCCTGCGCCAGCTGGAGTACCTCACCGCCGACGGCGCCACCTACGTGCCCCTTTTCTGGGACCTGCAGGGCAGCGAGACGATGGAGGACATGACCAACGAGCTGCTCTACAGCGTCGAGGACGAGAAGCGGCGCTTCACCAGCATCGGCGTGGAGCTGCACAAGCTCTACCGCGACCAGGCGGACGCGCCCCTGGTGCTGCGTCTGTTGCGCGCCATGCTGCGGGAGGCGGACAAGCGCCTGTTGCTGCTGGTGGACGAGGCCGAGGCGCTGCTGAACCTGGCCGAAACGGACCCCAGGTCTCTCGCGCGCCTGCGCCGCGTGCTGCTCAGCGCTGGCGGCTTGCGCGTGGTGCTGACGGGCACCAAGGTCGTCAGCCGACTGAACCTGCTCACCCGAGACTGGCCCACGTCGCCCTTCCTGTTCGGCTTCAGCCTGCGCAACCTCACCGGCCTGGACGACGAGTCGGCCGCCGCCCTGATCCGCCAGACCCAGGATCCTGTCCCCGTGCAGGTCAGCGACGAGCAGGTGCGCCAGATCATGGAGGCCACCGGCAACCACCCCTACCTGCTGCAGGTGCTGTGCAGCCGGCTGTTCTTGGAAAGCGGCGAGCTGAAGCCCTTGCAGCCGGAGGACCTCTACCTGGACTCCACCTTGGCTGACTACTTCGACAACGACTACCGCTGGCTCAGCCCCGGCGAACGACAGGTGCTGCTGTCCATCGTCGCCGGCCACCGGGACGTCGCCGCCATCAGCCAAGACACCGGCCTGCCGCCCGCGGCCGTGCAGGACTTCGTCTACAGCCAGGAGCGGCTGGGCAAGCTGCGCATCACGCCCCAGGGCCTGGCCCCTGCCAACGAGTTCCTGCGCCGCTGGCTGGAGCAGAACTACGAGCAGCTGTTGGAACAGGCCCACGCCAGCGACGTGCCGGACGACGCCACCCAGCAGATGATCAACGCGGGCCGGGAGGAGGAGAGGCGCTACGTGACCGAGATGCTGCGCATCCAGCGCACCAACCTGCGCGAGCTGGAGCTGCAGCGCGCGGCCTACGGCGTGCGCGTGCCCGTGGACCTGATCAACGACATCAACCGCACCAAGGCGGAGATCGAGCGCCTGGAGGAGCGGCTGGACTTCATCACGTCAGGAGCGCAGACCGATGCCTGATCTGTCGCCCATTCCCCTGGTTGACCTGAAGGCGCAGTACGCGGCGCTCAAGCCGGAGATTGATGCGGCCATCGCGCGCGTCATTGCCAACGCCAGCTTCATCCTGGGTCCGGAGGTGCGGGCCTTCGAGGCGGCCTTTGCCGCCTACTGCCAGGCCGAGCACGCGGTCGGCGTGAGCTCCGGCACGGCGGCGCTGGAGCTGACCCTGCGCGCCTTGGGCATCGGGCCGGGCGACGAGGTCATTACCACTCCCTTCACCTTCATCGCCACCGCCGAGGCCATCTCGGCCGTGGGGGCTACGCCGGTCTTCGCCGACATTGACCCCGCCACCTACAACCTCGACCCGGCCGCGGTGGAGGCGGCCGTCACCCCCCGCACCCGGGCCATCCTGCCCGTCCACCTCTACGGCCAGCCGGCGGACATGGACGGCCTGGCTGCAGTGGCCCGCCGGCACGGCCTCCGGCTGATCGAGGACGCGGCTCAGGCCCACGGCGCAGAGCACCGCGGCCGCCGCGTGGGCAGCCTGGCCGACGCCGCTTGCTTCAGCTTCTTCCCCGGCAAGAACCTGGGCTGCTACGGCGACGGCGGCGCGGTGGTGACCAACGACGCGGCCCTGGCCGACCGCGTCCGTCGCCTGCGGGACCACGGCCGCACCAGCAAGTACGTCCACGAGGAGGTGGGCTTCGGGCATCGCCTGGACGCGCTGCAGGCGGCCATCCTCTCCGCCAAGCTGCCCCACCTGGACGCCGCCAACGCAGCCCGCCGCCGCCTGGCGGCGCGCTACAGCCAGCTCCTGGCCGACACCGACCTGGCCCTGCCCTCGGCGCCCGCCCACGTCACGCCGGTGTTCCACCTCTACGTCGTGCGCACGCCCCGCCGCGACCAGGTGTTGGCCCACCTGCAGCAGCGCGGGATCGGCGCCGGCGTACACTATCCCCTGCCCCTCCACCTGCAGCCCGCCTATCGCTTCCTGGGGCACCAGCCGGGCCAGTTCCCCGTGGCCGAGGCCGCGGCCGGCCAGGTGCTCTCCTTGCCCCTCTTCCCGGAGATGACCGAGGAACAACAGGACCGCGTCGTTTCTGCCCTGCGGGAGGCGTTGCACTGAAGCCGCGGCAGAGCACTGCGATGGGGAGGCAAGACCTCTCGCCCACAGGGCGTTTCGAGAGGCCGCGGCGGGGCGCCTTCGCGCCACCTTCGGCGGCGAGGAGCCGTGCCCTGATCGCTTCGACCGGACGGCCGGCCCGCCCCGGTCGTTGATCGGCGCTGCCCGGCCCCGGGAGACCAGCGCAACCAGCTGCCCCTCTCGTCGAAAGGTTCCCAGGCGTTGACAAAGTGGGGAGGCCGTGCTATAAGCTCAGGGTGGTCTCTCATCGCTTGTTCAGGAGCGCACGATGTCTCTTGCCCCACCCATCGCCAAGCGCATACCCCATCCCTTCGAGAAGCACGGCCGCACCTTCGTGGACGAGTACGCCTGGCTGCAGAACAAGGACGACCCAGAGGTGATCGCGTACCTGGAGGCGGAGAACGCCTACGCGCGGGCGGCCATGCAACACCTAGCCCCTCTGCAGGAGCGGATCTACCAGGAGCTGCGGGGCCGCATCCAGGAGGAGGACAGCAGCGCGCCGGAGCGCCGCGGGGAGTTCTTGTACTACTGGCGCATGGAGCCGGGCCAGCAGTACCGCCAGTTCTGCCGCAAGCAGGGCAGCCTGGTGGCGCCGGAGGAGCTGCTGCTAGACGAGAACGCCCTGGCCGAGGGCCACGCCTACTGCCGCGTCGACCTCTTCGAGCCGAGCCCCGACCACACCCTGCTGGCCTACGCGGTAGACACCACCGGCGCCTACGTGTACGACCTGTACGTCAAGGACCTGCGCACCGGAGAGGTGGTGGACGGCCCCATCCCCAGGGTGGCCTGGTCGGTGGCGTGGGCCAACGACAGCCGCACCCTGTTCTACACCGTCTTCGACGACGCCCACCGCGCCTACCGGCTCTTCCGCCACACCGTCGGCGACGACCCGGCCCACGACGTGCTGGTGTACCACGAGCCGGACGACGCCTACACCGTGGAGATCGAGCGCACCCGCAGCGGCGCCTTCCTCTTGATGACGCTGCAGAGCCACTCCACCACCGAGGTGCACTACCTGCCGGCGGACCGCCCCACCGACGAGTTCCGCGTTGTCCATCCCCGCCAGCACTGGATGGAGTACTACGTCGAGCACCACGAGGACCGCTTCCTGATCCGCACCAACGAGGACGCGGAGAACTTCAAGCTGATGGAGGCGCCGGTGGCAGACCCCGCCAAGGCCAACTGGCGGCTGGTGGTGCCGCACCGCGAGGACACCCTGCTCAGCTCGGTCATGGCCTTCCGCAGCCACCTGGTGCTGGTGGAGCGCTTCGACGGCCTGCGCCGCCTGCGCATCTCCGACCCCGACGGCGTGTCCAACGTGCGCTACGTGCCCTTCCCCGAGCCCACCTACACCGTCAGCCTGTACGAGGGCAACCACGAGTACAACACCGACGAGCTGCGCTTCGAGTACAGCTCCCTGGTCACGCCCCGCTCCACCGTGGACTACAACGTGGTCACCGGCGAGTGGACGGTGCGCAAGCAGCAGGTGATCCCCAGCGGCTACGACCCCACCCGCTACGAAAGCCGGCGGCTCTTCGCCACGGCCCCCGACGGCGCCCAGGTGCCCATCTCCCTGGTCTTCCGCAAGGACGACAGCGCCGAGGGGATCACCCTGGACGGCAGCCGGCCGCTGCTGCTCTACGCCTACGGCGCCTACGGGGCCAGCACCGACCCCGGCTTCAACAGCGACCGGCTCAGCCTGCTGGACCGCGGGTTCGTCTTCGCCATCGCCCACGTGCGGGGCGGCAGCGAGATGGGGCGGCGCTGGTACGAGCAGGGCCGGCTGATGCACAAGAAGAACACCTTCACCGACTTCATCGCCTGCGCCGAGCACCTGATCGCCCAGGGCTACACCTCGCCCCGGCGGCTAGCCATCCGGGGGCGCAGCGCCGGCGGCCTGCTCATGGGCGCCGTCACCAACCTGCGGCCCGACCTCTTCCGCGCGGTGGTGGCCGAGGTGCCCTTCACCAACGTCATCACCGCCATGCTGATGCCGGAGCTGCCCCTGACCGTGGTGGAGTGGGAGCAGTGGGGCCACCCCGACGACCCGCAGGCCTTCGACTACATGCTCTCCTACTCCCCCTACGAGAACGTGACCGCCCAGGCCTATCCCGCCATCCTGGCCAAGGCCGGCCTCAACGACCTGCAGGTGCCCTACTGGGACCCGGCCAAGTGGGTGGCGAAGCTGCGCGCCCACAAGACCGACGACCTTCCCCTCCTGCTGCTGACCAACATGCAGTCCGGCCACAGCGGCCACTCCGGCCGCTACGACCGCCTGCGCGAGGAGGCCGAGGTCTACGCCTTCATCGTGGACGCCGTAGGCGCGCCGTGGGAGCCCTGGTGATCCGGCCATGAGCGACTTGCCGACCTCCGCCGCCGCGCCCCCCTCGACGCGCCTCCTCTCCGTCTTGATCCCCGCGCGGGACGAGGCGGACAACATCCCCCTGCTGCTGGAGAAGGTGGACCGCGCCTTCCGGCCCCTGATGGCCCAGGGCACCGCCTGCGAGCTGGTGCTGGTGGACGACGGCTCCACCGACGGCACCGGCGACCGGGCCGCCAGCCTGGCCGATCGCTATCCTTTCCTGCGCCTGGTGCGCCACCGCCGCAACCTGGGGCTCACCGCTGCGCTGCGCACCGGCTTCCGCCACGTGCAGGGCGACGTGATCGTCTTCCTGCCCGCCGACCTGGAGTCCGACCCGGAGGAGGACATCCCCAAGCTGCTGGCCAAGCTGGACGAGGGCTACGACGTGGTGGCCGGCTGGCGGCAGAACCGCAAGGAGGGCAAGGTCTTCGCCTCGGCCATCTACAACCGGGTCTCCCGCCTGCTGTTCGACGTGCCCGTGCACGACATGAACTGGATCAAGGCCTTTCGCCGGGAGGTGATCGAGGAGCTGCCCCCCCTGCGCTCCGACTGGCACCGCTTCATCCTGCACATTGCGGCCTACCAGGGCTTCCGCATCGGCGAGGTGCCCACCAACTGGTATCGCCGCCGCGCCGGCCGCTCCAAGTTCGGCATCGGCCGCATCCCCATCTCCTTCCTGGACGTGTTGGTGGTGCGCTTCCTGCTCACCTTCAGCCAGGCGCCCATGCGCTTCTTCGGCGGCCTCGGGTTGATCAGCCTGGGCGTCTCCTTCGTTACCTTCGCCTTCCTGCTGGGCCTGTGGCTCGCCGCCCAGACCCAAAAGCGCCCCATCTTCATCGCCGCCGGCATCCTGGCCCTGGCCGGGTTGTTGCTGATCCTGGTGGGCTTCATCGCCGAGCTCATCGTCAGCCAGAGCGAGCAGATCCGGGAGCTGGAGCACCGGCTGCGGGAGAAAGGTCGCTGACGCGGGCGCGGCTACGTGGCGCTGCGCGACCATCCGGTGTGAGATCCACACCCGACGAAGGATCTCCAGGACCGCAAAGGCGTCCGCTCCGTTGCCCGGAACGATTTGAGATCGTACCCATTCCAGCGCTTCGCGCCTTCGCGCTCACCTTCGCGCCTTCGCGGCCACGTTTCTCACCCCACAGGGCCGGGGTGTCGCTGCGGTAGGTCAACTTCGCGGGGTGCGCGCCCCTAGCAGCGCGGCCCGCGCCGCGCCAGCGCGTAGATCACCTTGAACTCGCGGTTGTCGGCCTGGGGGTCCAGGGGATGAACAGGCAACGGCCCCCATGGCTGCTGGGCCAGGTCGTAGCTCAGCGGCTGTAGGTCTCGGTAGACCAGGGGCTTCAGCCGCTCCCGCGCCCACGGCCAGCGCCGGAACAGGCCGGTGGCCATGACCCCGCGGCGCAGCCAGGCCCGCGCCCGCTGCCGCGGCGACAGGTGCTCCACCGGAAAGGCGCCCAGCGCCTCCACGGCGACGAACCCCGCCTGGGCCAGCAGGGCCGCCAGCTCCGCCGTGGCGTAGTAGGCCACGCTCAGGGGGCCGGGGACAAAGTGCGGCCACGCCTTGTTCTCGCTGCCGATCAGCAGCAGGCCGTCGGCCGCCAACACCCGGTGGCACTCCGCCAGAAACTCGATCGGCCGGGGGAAGTAATAGATCGCCTCGAAGCACAGGACCAGGTCGAAGGAGCCGTCGGCGAAGGGCAGCCGCTGCGCGTCCAGGCGCACCAGGGGCACCGCGCCCCGGTAGTGCGCCTGGGCCGCGTCCAGGGCATCTGTGGTGTAGTCCCCGCCCACCAGCCAGGCGGCCGTCTCCCGCACGGCGGCCAAGCCGAGGCCGGCGCCGCAGGCCACCTCCAGCACCCGGCGGCCGGCTGCGTGGCTCCGCGCCAAGGCATAGCGGTGGCGCAGTCGGGCCCGCTGCTCCTCGGTGACCAGGCTTCCCGGCATCTCGGTGATGGCGGTGTAGCTGCGTTCGTGGTGCTCGGCCATAGCCGACCCCTTATACCGCATCCGCCGTCCGGCCCCAAATCATAGCGCCGTCCAATTGCCCCGCCGTCGGCCCGATGCTATAATCCCCTCTTGCCCTGGGCCACAGCCGTGGCCTACTTCGCGGCTAGCCCTTTCTCCATGCACATCGCCGTTCTCACCCACAACTACCCTCGTTTCCCCGGCGACTTCAGCGGCAGCTTTGTGGCCGCGCTGAGCCAGGAGCTGGCGCGGCAGGGCCACCGCGTCTCGGTGCTGGCCCCGTGGGACGCCGCCTACACCGTTGACGGGCAGGCCGGGCCCCAAGCCTCCCATCGGCCGCAGCTCTACCTGTGGCGCTACGCCCCGCGCGGCGACTGGCACCGCCTGGGCTACATGCGCACCATGGAGGCCGACGTCCGCATGCGGCGGGAAACCTACTGGCTGGCCCCGGCCTTCTTCGCCGCTGGCGTGGCCGCCGCGCTCCGCTGGTGCCGTCGCCATCGCCCCGACGTGATCCACGCCCACTGGCTGCTGCCCAACGGCTTCTTCGGCGCCGCGGCCGGCCGGCTGCTGGGCATCCCCCTGGTGGTCTCCATCCCCGGCTCCGACGCGCTGGTAGCCGGCCAGAACCCCCTCTTTCGCCGCATGGCCCGCTTCGCCCTGGACCAGGCCGGCCTGGTGACGGCCAACAGCCACGCGCTGCAGGAGGTAGCGGTCCGCGACCTGGGCGCAGACCCTGCTCGCTTTGACCTGATCATCTACGGCGTGGACCCCGGCGCGCTGCGCCCCGACCCCACCGGGACGGCCGAGCTGCGGGCCAGCCTGGGCGTGCCGGCCGACGCGCTCCTGCTGCTGGCCGTGGGCCGCATGGTCTACAAGAAGGGCTTCGACGTGCTGCTGCGCAGCCTGGGCGTCCTGAGACAGAGCGGCCTGTTGGCCTGCTCGCCCTCCCCTGCCGGCCCCCACCGCCTGCCCCCCATCCACCTAGCCCTGGTGGGAGACGGCGACCTGTGGCAGGCGTGGCAGGCGCTGGCGCGAGACCTGGGGCTGGAGGGCTGCGTGCATTGGGTGGGCCGCGTGCCTTTCGACCGGATCCCCGCCTACTACAACGCGGCCGACGCGCTGGTCATGCCCTCGGTCACCCGGCCGGCCGACGGCCTGAACGTATGCGTGCTGGATGCCATGGCCTGCGCCAAGCCGGTGATCGGCAGCACGGCCGCCGGCAACGAGCTGGTGATCCGCAACGGCGTCAACGGCTACCTGATCCCGGAGCAGGACCCCGCCGCCCTGGCCGGCGCCATCCTGCGCCTGGCTGCCCTCTCGCCCGAACAGCGCCAGGCCATGGGTGCAGCCGGCCGCCGGCTGGTGGAGACCGAGTTCGGCTGGCCTCCCCTGGCCCGCCGGTACTTAGACCACTTTGCGCGCCTCGCGGGGCAGGGGTAGAATAGCGGCATGGCGCTTTTGAGAGAACCGGCCGCCGCAGCCCAGGAAGCTGGCCCACCGGCGGTTGCCTCCCGGCCTGCGGGCCGCTGGAAGAAGGCTGTTCGTCTGGCCGCGGTGGTCGCATCGCTAGGCTTTCTGGCCGCCCTGGTGATCAGCCAGTGGCAGGAGCTGCGGGCCTTCCCCTGGACCTTGCGGCCCGCTTGGCTGGTCCTCAGCCTGGGGGGCCTGCTGGCAGCCTGGCTGGTGGAGCTCTCCATCTGGCGCTTCCTGTTGGCCGGCGTGGGGGGAGCGCTGTCCTGGCGCCGCGCCGCTCAAGTCTGGTTCTACTCCAACCTGGTGCGCTACATCCCCGGCAACATCTGGCAGTTCCTGGGCATGGCCGAGCTGGCCGCCGACAGCGGCGTCGGCCGGCTCACCACCTTCACCAGCATCGCTCTCCACCAGGCCCTGAGCACCGCCGTGGGCCTGGTGGTGGCGGCGGTCTACTTCGCCGCGGCCGGCCAGGGCGCGCTCCTGGAGGCCGTGCGCCCTGCGCTGTGGCTGGTGCCCCTGGGCCTGGTGTTCTGCCATCCGCGGCTGTTGGAGTGGCTGCTCAACCAGGCCTTGCGCCTCCTGCGGCGGCCGCCGGTGCAGGTGACCCTCACCTGGCAACAGGTGGCGGCGGCGCTCCTGGGTTACCTGGGCGTGTGGCTGATCATGGGCGGCGCCTTCGCCCTCTTGGCGGCCTCGGTGACGTCTGTCGGCCGGGCGGAGGCGCCGGCGCTGGTGGCCACCTGGGCTGCAGCCTACGTCATCGGCTATCTCAGCTTGCTCACCCCCAGCGGCCTTGGCGTGCGCGAGGGGGTCATGGTGCTGTTGCTGACCCCCATCCTTCCTGCGCCCGCGCCCACCGTCGTGGCCCTGGCAGCTCGGCTGTGGATGGTGGCCGGCGAGCTGCTGGGCGTCGCCCTGGCCGTGCTCCTGGGCCGTCGCCGCGGGGCCGAGGAAGCCCTTCCTCCCCCTGTGCGGCATGAGGCCGACCGGGAAGCCTCTCAGGAGGCCCAGGCATGAACAACGCGCCCCAACCGCGGGGGACGCAGCCAGGGCGGCCGCCGCGCTGGGCTATGGCTGCGCTGTGGCTCATGGTGGCAGCCTACGCCCTCTACTTCTCTGCCCTCTCCATCCGCCAGCACGAGGCCCATCGCACCCACCGGGCCGACCTAGGGCAGATTGACCAGGCCATCTGGAACACCAGCCAGGGCCGCTTCGTGCAGGAGATCAAGGGAGACCAGGTCAGCACACGGCTGACCGACCACGTGGAGCCCATCTTTGCTTTGGTGGCCCCCGTGTTCTGGGTGTGGGACGACGTGCGGGCCCTGCTGGTGGTGCAGTCGGTGGCGCTGGCGGTGGGCGCCTGGCCCGTGTTCAGCCTGGCATGGCAGCGCTTCGGCAGCCAGCGGCAACAAGGGCTGCGCAGCCGACGCTACCTCGGCCTGCTGGCCCTGGCCTTTGCCCTGGCCTACCTGCTCTATCCGCCCCTCCAGGCTGCCAACGTGGCCGAGTTCCACGCCCTGCCGCTGGCCACGCCCTTCATCCTCTTTGCGTTTCTCTTCGCTGCGCGGGGGCAGTGGGTTCGCTTTGCCCTGGCCGCGCTGCTGGTGGCCGCCGTGCAGGAGGGAACGGCGCTGCTGGCCGCAGCCCTGGGCGTCTACGCCTTGGTGCTGGGCCTTCGGCTGCGGCGGCAGGAGGGCGCCGACGCGCCGGCGGCCCGTGCGGCCCTGGCGGCCGGCGGCCTGGTCCTAGTCGGCGGCCTGGCCTGGTTCTACCTGGCCACCTTTGTGGTCATCCCCGCCCACGCCGCCGAGGCCTACGGCTTGAGCGAGACGCCCTACGCAGCGCGCTTCGGCGCGCTGGGCGACAGCTTCGGCGACGTGCTGCGCAGCCTGGTGACCCGGCCGTTGCTGGTGCTCCAGATCGCGCTGGAGCCCATGCGCATCGCCTACGCGCTGCGACTGCTGGCGCCCGTGGGCTTCCTAGCTCTCTTTGCGCCCGACTACCTGGCGCTGGGGCTGCCCCTCTTCCTGGCCAACCTGCTCAGCGGCTTCGCCTTCCAGTACAGCGGCCAGCTTCACTACTCCGCGCCCCTGGCGGCCTATGCCTTGGTGGCCGCCGTGGTGGGCAGCCACCGCCTGCGCAGCCAGGCGCGCCGCGTGGTGCTGCTCAGCCGCCATCGCCGGCTCTGGCGCGCCCACCATCGCTACCTGTTCTTGATCGGCTGGCTAGTGGTCTGGAGCCTGGGCAGCCAGGCAGCCTGGGGCTACACCCCCATCGGCCGTCAGTTCCGCTACTACTGGCCGCCGATCACCGACCATCACCGGCTGCTGGCTCGCTTCATCGCGCAGATCCCGGCCGACGCGGCCGTGGCGACCACCGACGTGCTCTATCCCCACCTGAGCCACCGGCAGCGCATCTACAGCCTTCCCACCGTGGCCGACGCCGAGTACGTGCTGATGGACCTGGCCGCGCAGACCGGATGGGCCATGCACCCCACAGCCCTGCGTGACCAAGTGGCTGAGATGATCGGCTCTGGACAGTGGCGGGTGCAGGACGGGGCGGACGGCTACCTGCTGCTGGCCCGACAGGCGAGCCCTGTGGCCGGCCCCTCGCCCTGGACAGCCGCCCTGCCCGACGAGTTCTTCACCTTTGCCCGGCCGGCCGGCGAGCCCCAGGTCAAGCTGGACGTGACCTTCGACGGCCGGCTGCGCCTGGTGGGCTACGACCTGCTGGAGGACCGCCGCTGGCGCACGGTGGGCTTCCGGCTGTACTGGCAGGCGCTGGAGCCGCTGCCGCCCGACACCCAGCTGCGCCTCTTCGTGCTCACCCCGGACGGCCAGGAGGTGGACAGCACCGACCTGCGGCCCTTCATCCAGCCCCTGTGGTTCCCGCCGGAGGCATGGCCCGTGGGCGAGACGGTGGTCGTCGCTCGCCTGCCCTGGTACCTGCCCAAGGAGTGGGCGCCGGCTGTGGGCGTCCACAGCGGCGGCTCGTGGGAGGACGTGGGCCGCCGCTGGCCGGCCGTGGACCGCACCCCCGCCGACGCAGCGGACACCGCCCTGTTCGAGGGCAACACCTGGGTCCGCCTGGCGCCCCAGCGCTGGGAGCGCAGCCGACTGGTCCCTGCGCCGCCGCCCGCGCTCAAGCCGGCCGACGCTCTGTTCGGCGGCGACGGCTGGACCGCGCGGCTCACCGGCGTGGCCCTGCCCCCGCGCACGGCGCCGGACTCCATCGCGCGGCTGGTGCTGCGCTGGGAGGGCAGCGGCCCCGCCCTGCGGGACTACACAGTCTTTGTCCACGTGCGCGACGCTGCGGACCGCAACGTCGCCCAGGGCGACGCGCCCCCGCGCTGGTTCGGGCCCTTGCCCACCTCGCAGTGGGCGGCGGGTCAGCCCGTGGTCGCTGCCTACGCCATCCAGGTACCGGCAGACCTGCCGCCGGGGCGCTATCGCCTGGTGATCGGCTGGTACTACTGGGAGACGCTGGAGCGCCTGGCGCTGCTGGGCGCGGACGGCCTGCCGGTGGGCGACAGCCTGGCTATCGGCGAGCTAGAGGTGGACGCCACCGCCCGGCCGGCGCCCGACCTGGCCTGCGCCGTAGCTGCAGAGGCCTGCGCCAGCCAATAGACGAGCATGAACCGCGTATCTTCCACGCCACCAGACTGGGCCAGCCTGCCTCGCAGCACGCCGGGGATCGCCGCGCCTGAGGCTGGTCCAGTCTACGAGTTCTATCGCGGTCGCCGCGTGCTGGTCACCGGCGGGCTGGGGTTCATCGGCTCCAACCTGGCCCGGCGGTTGGTGGAGCTGGGCGCCGACGTGGTGGTGGTAGACTCGCTGGCGCCCGACTGCGGCGGCAACCCCTTCAACCTGGCCGACATGCGCGACCGCCTGCAGGTTCACATCGCCGACGTGCGCGACCGAGAGGCCATGGACGCCCTGGTGGCCGGCTGCCAGGTGGTGTTCAACCTGGCCGGCCAGGTAAGCCACCTGGACTCCATGGTGGACCCGTTCAACGACTTAGAGCTGAACGCGCGCGGCCCGCTGAGCCTGTTGGAGGCCTGCCGCCGCCACAGCCCCGACGCCAAGGTCGTGTACGCCGGCACCCGCCAGTGCTACGGCCGGCCCCTCTACCTGCCCCTGGACGAGGCGCACCCCAACCGTCCCACCGACGTCAACGGCGTCAACAAGCTGGCGGGCGAGCTCTTTCACCTGGTGTACGGAACAGCCTACGGCCTGCGCACCTGCAGCCTGCGCCTTACCAACACCTACGGCCCCCGACAGCTCATGCGCCACAGCCGCCAGGGCTTCATCGCCTGGTTCGTGCGCCTGGCCATGGAGGGGCGCACCATCCAGGTCTACGGCGACGGCCGCCAGCGCCGCGACCTGACCTACGTGGATGACGTGGTGGACGCCTTTCTGCGCGCGGGCGCCAGCGACGCGGCCGACGGCCGGGTGTTCAACCTAGGCGGCAGCGAGCCCATCGCCCTGGTGGACCTGGCGCGCCTCATCGTGGCCATCGCCGGCCGGGGTCAGGTGGAGCTGGTGCCGTGGCCGGAGAACCGGCGCCGCATTGACGTGGGCGACGTGTACTCCAGCTACGCGGCCATCCAGCAAGCCCTGGGCTGGCAGCCCACCACGCCCCTGGCCGAGGGCCTGGCGCGCATGATCGCCTACTACCGCCAACACTGGCAGCACTACGTACCATGAGCACCGTTCCGATCCTTGACCTGCAGGCTGCCCACGCCGAGCTGGCCCAGGAGCTGGAGGCCGCAGCGCTGGAGGTGCTGCGCTCCGGCTGGTACGTGCTGGGCGAGCAGGTCCGCCGCTTCGAGGCGGAGTTCGCCGCCTGGCTGGGCCTGCCCGCCGAGGCGGCCGTGGGCGTCAACTCCGGCACCGACGCGCTCCACCTGGCCCTGCGGGCCTGCGGCGTGGTCCCCGGCGACGAGGTGATCGTGCCCAGCCACACCGCGGTGGCCACCGTCGCCGCGGTGGAGATGGCCGGCGCCACCCCCGTCTTCGCCGACATCCGGCCCGACACCTACACTCTGGACCCGGACCACGCCGACCGGGTGATCGGCCCCCGCGCCCGGGCCATCGTGGCCGTGCACCTGTACGGCCAGGCCGCCGACCTGGACCGCCTGGGGGCCCTGGCCGCCCACCATGGGCTGTGGCTCGTCGAGGACTGCGCCCAGGCCCACGGCGCGCGCTGGCGAGGCCGGCCCGTGGGCACGGTAGGGGACGCGGGCTGTTTTAGCTTTTACCCCACCAAGAACCTGGGCGCAGCCGGCGACGGCGGCATGGTGGTTAGCCGCCGGCCGGAGGTGGCCGAGCGGGTGCGGCTGCTGCGGCAATACGGCTGGCGGGAGCGCTACGTCAGCGACGTGGCAGGGGTCAACAGCCGGCTGGACGAGCTCCAGGCTGCGCTGCTGCGGGTCAAGCTGCGCCACCTAGAGCGGTGGAACCGACAGCGGCAAGCCCTGGCGCAGCTGTACGACAAGCTGCTGGCCGGAGCGGACGTGGTCCCGCCGGCGGTAGCGCCGGGCAACGAGCACGTCTACCACCTGTACGTGGTGCGCACGCGGCAGCGGAAAGCCCTGGTCGCCCACCTGGCCCGCTGTGGCGTGGCCACAGCCATCCACTACCCCGTACCGGTTCACCAACAGCCCGCCTACCGCCGCCTGGCGCCCGCCGGCGGCCTGCCGGCCACCGAGGCCGCGGCCGCCGAGGTGCTCTCCCTGCCCATGTATCCGCAGCTTGCCCCGACCGACGTGGCGCGCGTGGCGGCGGCGGTCAGGGAGTTCGGGCGGGCGTGAGGCGGTGAGATCGTGCTGCTCCTGCGATCAGGAGGTTGTGCGGCCGTGTGGTCGCGCGGTTGGTTCGTTGGATGGATCGAGGCGCAATGGCCGTGCTCGCCGATCGGCAACGCCGGGTAGCCCCACGCTGGGCCTTGGTGGCCGTGCTGGCCCTGGCCTTTGCGCTGCGCGTCTACCGCCTGGACGCCCAATCCCTGTGGTACGACGAGGCGGTGACCGCGCAGGTGGTGCAACAGGGCCTGGCGGAGCTGGCGCGGTGGACCGCGGACGACATCCAGCCGCCGCTGTACTACGCCGCGGTGGCGGGGTGGACGCGGCTGGCCGGCCTGGGCGAGTGGGCCCTGCGCTTCCCCTCGGCGTGGTTCGGCGTCCTGATGGTGGCGCTGGTCTATGCGCTGGGCCGGCGGCTGTTCGGGCGCACCGCCGGGCTAGTGGTTGCGCTGATGGCCGCGGTACATCCCCTGTGGGTGTACTACAGCCAGGAGGCGCGCATGTACACCCTGTTGACCGCGCTGGGGATGCTGGCGGGGTATGCGCTGCTGCGGGTGGAGGCCGCCGGGGCTTCGACAGGCTCGGCCGCCGGGGCCAGTCCAGCCGACCGGCTGCGGTGGTGGGCGGTGTTCGTCCTGGCCGGCGTGGCCGCGCTCTATACCCACTACTTCGCCGCGTTTCTGCTGGCCTCCTTCGGGCTGTACTTCGCCTTGGCGTGGCTGGCCGGCGGGCTGCGGCCGCGGGGGCGCCTGTTGGCCGAGGGTGGCCTGGCAGCGGCCGTGATGGCGGCGGCCTACCTGCCCTGGCTGCCCAACGCGCTGCGCCGCTTCGGCGAGGACGCCAGCTACTGGCGGGGCACGCTGAAGCTGGACGAGGCCCTCCGCCACGTGGCCATCAGCTTCACCGTGGGCGAGACCATGCTGGAGCAGCGGGCGGCGCCCCTGGCCTGGGCCGTGGTGGGCCTGGCGGCGGCGGGCGCGGGGGCGCTGCTCTGGGCCGGCTGCCGGAGGCGCCCATGGGCTCAGGCGGCCGCTGCCAAGGGGGGCGATGCCTGGGAGGGGGGCCAGCTTGGGGACCAGGGCGGCAGATCGGCCGACGGGCCGGCCGCACTGCCGCGCTGCGGAGCGGTCCTCTTCGTGCTGATCTACCTGCTGGGGCCGCTGGTCAGCATCTTGCTGCTCAGCTACAGCAACCCCAAGTTCAACCCGCGCTACCTGATGCTGGCCTCCCCCGCCTTCCTCCTGCTCCTGGCCGGCGCCCTCTCCCTCCCCTTTGCGCAAACCGCCGACCGTAGCCCCTCTACCGTCCGTTCTACTCCCACCGGCCACCGCCTGCCGCCCGCCGCCCACCGCCCACCGTTCACCGTTTGCCGTCCCTTCTTTCCCTCCTTTCCCTTCTTTTCCTCCTTCTCCTCTTCGCCTCCTCCACCCGCGCCTGGTTCACCGACCCCGCCTTCACCAAGGACGACTGGCGCGGTGCGGTTGCTTATGTCAAATCTCAGCTGCGGCCGGACGAGCGCGTGGTGCTGGTGAGCGGCCACGCCTACCCCGCCTGGCGCTACTATGCGGCCGACGTGGAGCCGGTGCGGCTGCCGGAGATCGAAACCCTGGACGTGAACGCCGTGCTGGACCTGCGGGTGGCCCAGCCGATGAACGCCGCGCTGGCCGGTCGCCGCGGGGCCTGGCTGGTGCAGTGGCAGGCCGAGGTGGTGGACCCCAACGGCGTGGTGCCCTTCCTGCTGGACACCGTCGGCGACGCCCGGCCGGCGGAGGCCAGCTTTTGGGGCCTGGGCGCGCCGCAGCACTACCGCTTCGTCGGCGCCGTGGGCCAGGAGACGGCCTTCCCCACCGAGCTCCCCCTCACCGCCGCCTACCAGGGCCAGGCCCTGAACGTCAACTTCGGCGGCCAGGTGCTGCTGCTGGGCTACTCCCAGCCCCCTTGCGCGCAGCCCCTGTGCCCCGTCTACCTCTTCTGGCAGGCGCTGCAGCCGCTGACGGCCGATCTCAAGCTCACTGCCGCCCTCTACGGCCGCTACACCGACGAGGCCTGGAGCGCGCCCCTGGACCGCCGGCTGGCTGCCTACACCTACCCCACCTTCCGCTGGCCGGCGGGCGTGGCGGTCCTCAGCCGGCTGGACGTCCCTGCCGACCTGGGCACCCCGCCGGGCGAGTACCGCCTGCGCCTGGGCGTGTACGACGCGGACAGCGGCCAGGCTCTGGACGTGTTGGACGCGGCCGGTGCGCCCCAGGGGCGTTGGGCGTGGCTGGAGCCGGTGGTGGCCCAGGGGCTGGTGACCGACGGCCCCAACGGCCCGCCTGCCGACGCCCAGGCCATCGAGGCTGCGCCGGGCATCCTGCTGCTGGCGCTGACCGCCGACCGCACGGAGGTGGAGCCGGGCGAGCCGATCCGGGTGAACACCTGGTGGCAGGCCACCCAGCCTGTCGAGCGCGACTATCCCTTCGGCTACCGGTGGGTGGAGCCGGACGGCCGGGCGCAGCCGGGCGACAGCTGGCTCTCGCCCACCGCCCAGGGCTTCCCCACCAGCCGGTGGCCGGTGGGCGCGGTGGTGCGCGGCCAGGTCGCCGTCGTTCCATCGCCGGACATGGCGCCCGGCCCTCGGCAGCTGCGCCTGGGCCTGTTGAACCCGGCCGCCGGCCGCAACGACGCCCCCTTCGCCGGCCAGACGGCGGATCTGGCCATCACCGTGCTCCCCAGCACCCGGCGCTTTCAACCGAGCGCGCCCCTCGACGTCGGGGGCCCTGCCAACTTCGCCTTCCTCGTCGAGCTGCTGGGCGCGCGCTGGGACAGCGACCCGGCGGACCTGCGGCCCGGCCAGGCGCTGGCCATCACCCTGGGCTGGCGTGCCGTGCAGCGCATGGAGACCTCCTACACCGGCTTCGTGCACCTGCTGGACGCCGAGGGCCGCCTGGTGGCGCAGGACGACCACGTGCCCCTGGGCGGCCGCAAGCCCACCAACACCTGGCTGGCAGGCGAGGTCGTAGAGGACCCCTACGTGCTCCCCCTGCCGGCGGACCTGCCGCCGGGCGCCTATCGGCTGGTGGCGGGGCTGTACGACGCGGGTCGGCCCGGCCTCCCCCGCCTGCGCACCGACGACGGCCGCGACAGCGTGCTGCTGGCCGAGGTGACCGTCCATCGCTAGGGGATCCGGATCAGAGGCTCCTCGCCGGCTAGAGTCAGCTCTCGGCGACCACAAAGCCACGAAAACGTCCGTTGCCGGTTCCTCTTCTCCGGGTCTTGGCGTCTTCGTGGTTGTGAGCCAACTTGGGCTACAACCCCGTCGGCGTCACTGGCTCCCGCTGCGCAAGACTCACCGCCCCCCGTTGCGGGCCGCCGGCTCCAGGCGAAAGATGGCTGTGGTAGCCAGCAGGTTCTTGACCTTGATGATCCGCACCCGCCGGCCGTGCATGAGATAGACCTCCCCGGTGATGCGCACGTCCTGGCTTCGGCAGAAGCGGGCGAAGTCGGTGATGGTGAAGGCTTGCCAGCGGGGAGCCTCGTGCCACGCCTGGGGCAGGTCAGGCGCCTGGGGGATGCGGCCGGTGAACAGCAGCTCCAGCCGACAGCGCCAGTAGCCCCAGTTGGGGAAGCTGACCAGCGCACAGCGTCCGACCCGCAGCATCTCGCGCAGAATAGCCGCCGGGTCGTCCAGGAAGGGCAGGGTCTGGCTGAGCACCACCACGTCGAAGCTGTGGTCGGGGTAATCGGCCAGCCCCTCCTCCAGGTGGCCCTGGCGCACGCTGAGCCCGCGGCGCACGCAGGCCAGCACGCCCGCCTCGCTGAGCTCGATGCCGCGGCCCTTCACCTCCTTGGTGCGGGCCAGGTGCAGCAGCAGGCTGCCGTCGCCGCAGCCCAGGTCCAGCAGCTTGACGCCCGGCGGCACCATGTCGGCGATGGCCAGCAGGTCCGGGCGCAGAACCAGCACGTCGGTAGACGCCGTCGCAGGGGTCGAGAGAGAGGGCGTAGAGAGCATGGTGAATTGGGGGCGCCGATGAGCGCAGGATGGAAGGCACCTCTGCGGTACCTGCGCTCATCGGCTCCATTGGTGTCCGTCCACGTCCGAAGCCTGCGGGCGGACGGCTCGGTTGAGGTTCAATCCGGTGGCGTGACCTGGGCCTCGCGCGCGATCTGGTCCATGAAGCTGCTCAGCAGCTTGGTCATGGTGTCCACCTCCAGCAGGAACGCGTCGTGGCCCCAGGTGCTCTGGATGTCCAGGTAGGTGACATCCGCGCCCACAGCGGTCAGCGCGCTGACCAGCTGCTTGCTGTGGTAGCTGGGGTAGAGCCAGTCGCTGGTGAAGCTAATCACCAGGAACTTGACGTGGGCGGAGTTAGCGAAGGCCGCGGCCAGGGACCCGTGGGGCTGGGTGAGGTCGAAGTAGTCCATGGCCTTGGTGATGTACAGGTAGCTGTTGGCGTCGAAGCGCCGGGTGAACTTTAGCCCGTTGTACTTCAAGTAGCTCTCGACCTCGAACTCGGTCTGGAACTCGTAGCCGTAGCGCTCCCGCTCCCGCAGCCGGCGGCCGAACTTCTCGTGCATGGACTGCTCGCTGAGATAGGTGATGTGGCCCACCATGCGCGCCACGGCCAGGCCGGCGTCGGGCCGGCGGCCGTTGTCGTAGTAGTCGCCGTTGTTCCAGGCCGGGTCGGCGTAGATGGCCTGGCGGCCCACCTCGCTGAACGCGATGAGCATGGGGCTGTGGCGGGCCGTGGTGGCGATGGGGATGGCGGCCCGCACCCGCTGCGGGTGGTGCGCGGCCCACTCCAGCACCTGCATGCCGCCCATGGAACCGCCGGCCACGCACAGCAGCCGCTCGATGCCCAGGTGGTCTATCAGCCGCTCCTGCGCGTTCACCATGTCGCCGATGGTCACTACCGGAAAGCGCAGGCCGTAGGGCTTGCCCGTGGCCGGGTCAACGCTAGTGGGCCCGCTGGAGCCGTAGCAGCTTCCCAGCACGTTGCTGCAGATCACGAAGAAACGGTTCGTGTCGAAGGCCTTGCCGGGCCCGATGCAGTCGTCCCACCAGCCAGGCTGCGGGTCCTCGGGGCGGTGGTAGCCGGCCGCATGTGCGCCGCCGCTGAGCGCATGGCAGATCAGCACGGCGTTGGAGCGGTCGGCGTTGAGGCGGCCGTAGGTCTCGTAGGCGATGGTGACCGGCCGCAGCGTGGCGCCGCTCTCCAGCCGGAAGGGCTCGTCGTGGGCGAAGGTGAAGTACTCGGTTTTGACCAGGCCGACGGAGTTGGGAGGGAACATGGCGGTGAACAGTGAACGGTGAACGGTGAACGGTGAGTGGGTTAGGTGGGGATTGGGAGCGGCTCGGCACCTCGGTGACTTTGTGGTCGAGATAGGGGCTAACCGATGGGCGAGCGGCGGGTTGGTCCACGGTTTTCGGTCTACCAACCCACCGCTCCCCAATCTGCCCATCTACCCGTCTCCCCCTCAGCTTGCCGCCGCCAGCGCCTGGTCCAGGTCCCAGAGGATGTCCTCGATGTCCTCCAGGCCGATACTCAGGCGGACGAAGTCGGGGGTCACGCCGGCGGTCCGCATCTCCTCCAGGGTAAGCTGGCTGTGGGTGGTGGTGGCGGGGTGGATGGCCAGGCTCTTGGCGTCGCCCACGTTGGCCAGGTGGCTGAACAGCTTCAGATTGTCAATGAAGCGACGGCCGGCCTCCAGCCCACCCTTGATGCCGAAGCCGAGGACGGCGCCCGCGCCCTTGGGCAGGTACTTCTTGGCCCGCTCGTGGTCGGGGTGGCTGGGCAGGCCGGGATAGGTCACCCACGACACGGCGGGATGGTCCTCTAGGAACTCGGCCACCTTCTGAGCGTTGGCCACGTGGCGCTCCATGCGCAGGCTGAGGGTCTCGATGCCCTGCAGGGTCTGCCAGCTGTTGAAGGGCGCCTGGCACGCGCCGATGTCGCGCAGGATCTGCACCCGCGCCTTGATGATGAAAGGAGGCAGGCCCACGCCCACCAGGTCGGCATAGACCAGGCCGTGGTAGGAGGGGTCGGGCTCGGTGAAGTTGGAGAAGCGGCCGCTGGTCCAATCGAAGTTGCCGCCGTCCACGATGACGCCGCCGATGGTGGTGCCGTGGCCGCCCAGGAACTTGGTGGTGCTGTGGACCACGATGTGTGCGCCCCACTCGAAGGGCCGGCACAGGTAGGGGGTGGCGAAGGTGTTGTCAATCATCAGCGGGATGTTGTAGGCCCGGCTGATGGCGGCCACCTCCTCGAAGGGGAAGACCGAGATGTCGGGGTTGCCCAGGGTTTCGCCGTAGAGGATCTTGGTGTTGGGCCGGATGGCGCGCTCGAAGTTGGCCGGGTCGGTGGGGTCCACGAAGGTGACCTCGATCCCGATGCGGGGGAAGGTGTAGTTGAACTGGTTGAAGGTGCCGCCGTAGAGCCGGCTGCTGCTGACGATATGGTCTCCGGCGCCGCACAGGGTCAGGATAGCCATGGCCTGCGCAGCGTGGCCGCTGCTGGCGGCCAGCGCGCCCACCCCGCCCTCCAGGTCGGCGATGCGGCGCTCCAGGACGTCGGTGGTGGGGTTCATGATCCGGGTGTAGATGTTGCCCAGCTCCCGCAGAGCGAAGAGGTTGGCGGCGTGCTCCGTGTTGCGGAACTGGTAGCTGGTGGTCTGGTAGATGGGCACCGCCCGGCTGCCGGTGGTGGGATCGGGCTGCTGGCCGGCGTGGAGCTGACGGGTGGTGAAGCCGAAGTGGCGGCCGTTGGTGGATTGTGAAGCCATGCGAGAACCTACTCCTTGCTGAGGAATGGAGCCGACCGAGGCCGATCCTCGGCGGCCAACAGGACGAACCGCGGGTCCGCCGCTCCTTTCGAGGCAAAGGGCCTGTCGGCGCGCCGGCTCGCGTTCCCACCCGGCCGCCGCGGCCTAGGCACCGTCCTGGGAACGGGGACAGGTGCAGGCTCTCGGCGTCGGTCGAGCGCAGTGGCCAACAAAAAGCCCTCTCGCCTGGTAGACGAGAGGGCGCGTGGGGTACCTTGGGGTGGTTGCCTACCTGCGCCGGGGATAAAAAAATCCCCGGCTGGGGATGAGGCAGTAAGCTTGCTACGCCGCCTGATCTCATCTTCCAGACTTCGTCTGCCGGAATTGGCACCATGGACCGGGCTGCGGGGCCGATGAACGGCGGCTGCTCCACCGTTGGAAACGTCAGTCGCCAGGCTGTTCACCGCCGTCCGCTCCGTATCCTGGTTGCCGAGGCTTCATCGGGCCGGTCCCTCCGCCTCTCTGGATAAGAGCATCGGACGTATTCGGTTGTGGGCTGCGAGTATAGCTACTCCGGGGGATTTGTCAAGTCCGCAAGCCGCTCAGTTCAGCCGCGCCTGCAGGTCCATCAGCGCAGCGCGCGCCAAGTGGTAACCGGGGTTCTCGCGCAGGGCCAGGCGGTAGTAGTGCAGGGCCCGCACCCACTGCCCTCGCTTCTCGTACACCCGGCCCAGGTTGTAGAAGGGATAGCAGCGGGCGTCGTAGCGGGGGGCCTGGATCGCGCGCTCGAACCAGGCGATCGCCTCCTCCGGCCGGCCCAGCTCGATCAGATAGGCGCCGATGTCGTTGTACGGGTTGCCGAAGGTGGGGTCCACGGCGATGGCCTTCTGGCACTCGGCGATGGCCTCGTCGTACAGCTTGAGGAAGCTGTAGACCCAGCCCAGGAAGGTATGCGCCTCGGCGGTGGGATGCAGGCAGATCGACTCGCGGTAGCGCGCCATCGCGTCGGCCCAAAGCCCCTGCACCTGCAGCTCATAGCCCTCGCGGAAGAGGGCCATGGCCTGGGTCCAGCTGTCGGCCTGGTCCGCTCGGCGCCGGGGATCTTGTTGCTCGTTCATGGAGGGCTCACTGTGGCGTCTGGTCGAAGCCTTTGCGCCTGGGCATTTGTCGGCTTGCGTGCTGCCCTATTTTACCCCCAACAGCCGCCCAGGTACAAGTGTCGCCTTGTCCGGATACGGAGAGCTGCGCTGCGGTTGACGCGGCGTGCGTCCCGTCGTACAATGGCCGAGACGCGATCATCCGGAGACCGGCGCCGTCCCGAAGCCCTCGCCCAACTGAGCAAATCCGATGCAGCCCCCGTCCCCCTCCTCCCCTCCGAAGAACTTTCTGCGTTTTGCCGGGTACAGCCTTCTCGGCGCGGCCGCCGCCATCGCCGCCACCCTGGCCATGGCCACGGCTCTCGCCCTGCTCATGGCCGCCGCGGTGGTGGCGGAGATGGGGGGCGCCGACATCGGCGACAGCGCTGAAGCCTTGGAGCGCATCCTCTTCCCCGTGGTCGGCGCGCTGACCGGCCTGGCCGGCGGACTGGTCAGCTACCGCCTGGTTCAGCGCCGCTGGCCCACGTCCCTCCGCTGGCGCACGGCGTGGCTGGCGCTGTGGGCGCTCTGCGGCGCGGCCATCTGGGTGGGCTTGGGCCTGATGACCCAGCCCACCACGGCGACCGAGCTCGCCCTGTCCAGCCTAGGCGGATGGGCGTTGGCCGGCGCAGCCCCGGCCGTCGCCTTTGCCCTCCTGGCGCCCCCGTGGCGGCAAGGGGCCTAACCCTCAGGCGCCCATCCCTGCCTCGCCCTCCACGGCCAGCCGTGCCTCGTAGATCACCCGGTAGCGGTCGAACAGGACCACCATCAGCGTCAGCAGCATCACCATGAACAGGGTCACCGGAAGGTCCAGCCGGACGCCGCGCTGGCCAATTAGCCAATGCCCCAAGTAGGTTAGGCCAAGGTTGACCAGCGACATCACCACGAACTCGCGAGCGATAGACCGCCAGCCGCGGCCGTGCAGCGCCAACCAATGGCTCAGAAAGGCGTTGATCACCACCACCATGCCGATCAGGGCGTACAGCTCCCAGTTGGTGGCCGACACCCGGGGCAACAGGTTGGCGAAGATCAGGCCCACCAGCGCCACCAGGGCGAACTTCTCCAGCAACACAGCCCGTAGGACTTTGGAGCGGGCTTGCACGGCCAGCTGCTCGCGGCGCTCGTCAATGTACTCCGGCAGAGGATCGGCCTTCAGCTTCAGGTTCCAGTCCTTGGGCGGCAGCTTGGCCAGCAACCACTTGAAGAAGAGCAAGGCCAGCACCAGGGCGATGGCAGCGACCACCAGCACCCACGGCCGATTGGCAAAGGCCACCATCCAGCTCTCCTCCAGCGGCACGCCGAACACGCGCGTTTTGATCATGTCGGTGGTGTCCAGCTTCGCCACGTGGATCCAGTACTCCTGGGGCAGCTTGATGAAAATCCAGATAGCTGCGGCCGCAGTGAGCCACTGCTTGGTTGACAGCCGCAAGGGGTTCCAGTGGCTCCGCACGGCCTCGTAAAAGATGAAGAAGTACTCGAAGGTGTTGGGGAAGATCAGCAGCAAGGCGCGAATTTGGGTCAGCTCAAACAGCGACGTTCCGAGCAGGCGATAGTAGAGCAGGAAGCGGCTGATGCGAAAGGCTGGCAGGCTCACCCAGTTGCGCATGGTAGAGATGTACGCGATGGTCAGGTAGTAGATGTCCAGCGCCTTGTCGTAGGTCTGGTACGGCCCCATGGGGAGGTTGGTGAACACCTGGAAGATGGTCTGGTCCACCCCATCCAGCAAGAGAGCCGCGATGACAGCCGGCAGTGGGTAGAGGGGGATCAACAGCGGGATGAACAGCCGGCCCAGAACGACAGCCCAGAAGACCATCATGTCAGAGAGGTCGGGCATGCGTGGTAAGGTCCTTTCCTCTGGATTTGAGGTTGGCGATAAGCGGTTGCCAACCACCGTTGCCTGCGATTATAGGTCAACGAACGGCGACCGCAAATTCTCAACGTCGGCGGCGCCGTTGACAGTTCGGTGCCCTTGGGTACAATGCGGCCATGACCCAGCCCTACCTCGTCGTTGGCGCCGGCGCCATCGGCACCTTCGTAGCGGCCTCTATGGCCCTGAGCGGCCAGCCGGTGATCCTGGTGGCGCGCGGGGACGCCGGGGAGCGCATCCGTCAGGCCGGCCTCCAGCTTCGCACCGCCCACGGGGAAACCCTTGCCTGCCGCGTCGCCGTGGCCCCCTCGACTGCGGCCGCCCTCGCCGGCAGCCCTGCCATCGGGCTGGCGATCCTGGCCGTCAAGAGCTACGACACGGCTCAGGCCATGGCGGAGCTGCGGGCGGCGACGGCCTCCCCGCCTCCCGTGCTCACCCTGCAGAACGGCGTCGGCAACGAGGAGACAGCAGTGGCTGCCCTCCCCAACAGCCACGTGCTCGCAGGCGCCATCACCACCCCCGTCAGCGTCGAGGCGCCCGGCGCCGTGGTCGTGGAGCGAGACAGCCGCCGGCTCGGTCTGGCCGACGTACAGCTTCCGGCCGACCCAGCGGCGGGGCGCGCCTCGTTGGCCGCCGTGGCCGCCGCTTTTCAGCGGGCCGGCTTCCAAGTGCGCTGCTACGACGACTGGCGCAGCCTCAAGTGGACCAAGCTGGTGATGAACCTGCTGTGCAACGCGTCCTGTGCGCTGTTGGGCTGGACGCCGGAACAGGTGTGGGACCACCCTGGCCTGGTGCGCCTGGAGATGGCGGCGTGGCGCGAGGCCATGGCGGTCGTGCGCGGGCTAGGGCTGCGGTTGATCAACCTAGGCGGCTATCCCCTGGCGCCGGTGGAGCCCCTGCTGCGCCGCCTGCCCGTGGGCATGTTGGCGCCGGCTCTGCGCCCCTTTGTGGTTGGCGGCCGGGGAGACAAGCTGCCGTCGCTGTACCTCGACCTGAGCCGAGGCAAGGGGCGCAGCGAGGTGGCCTGGCTAAACGGCGCGGTGGTGGAAGCCGGCCGGCAGCTGGGGCTGGCCACACCGGCCAACCGCGCCTTGACCGACGCGCTCCTGGCCGTGGTGCGCGGGGACGAGGCGTGGTCCGCCTACCGCGATCAACCCGCGGCGCTGCTGGCCCGCTGGCGCGCTGCCGAGTAAGATGCCTCCCCCGGAGTTGTCCTACCGGTCCTAGGCAAAGAGCAAGATCAAGGCCAGCCCCACAGCCCCCACCACCAGCAGCTCCACCGCCACCAGACGGTTGAGCCTACGCAGCAGGGTCTGCCAGGAGAAGCTGACCAGGAGGTAGAAGAGCAGCAACAGCAGCAGGCCGTTGGACAGCTCGCTGCGGCCCAGCAGGGGCAACACCAGGGCTACCTCTGCCATCACTGCGGCCACGATCGCAGCGTACAGACCGACCCGCTGGCCTCCCAGCTGCGTGCCCCGCAGCAGCTCCAGGGCCAGGAGCAGCGCCACGCCGCCCGTCACCGCGCTGCGAGCCGCGATCCCCCACGAACGGGGAATGAGGAGGAAGAGCAGCAGCGCCACCGCGTAGCAAGTCAGGTTGAGCCAAGCCCGCGCCCGCCGGTAGCCCACTCCCTGGGCGTCCAAGCTGTAGTACAGCGCTGCCAACACGCCGCTCAGCAGGAGGGCGAAGGCCAACAGGCCCAGCGCCTGGTAGAGGGCAGACGGCGCCTGGGGCTGCAGCACCGCGGCGATCATGGTCAAGGCAACGGGCAGCGCCCAGTAGCGCGCTGAGAACCGAAGGCCGCCCGCCTCGGCGATGGGATGAGCGCGCAGGACCGCCTCCGTGCCCAGCCCGCTCAGTAGGGCCAACAGCGGCGGGAACAGCGAAGCCAAATCGGCGGGCAACGTCACCGTAGTGTTGCCGACGATGAGGTTTGCTCCCTTCGGCGGCAGCGCCAGCACAGCGCTCAACGCCAGCAGCATCGTCACCGACCAGGCGGCGATGCTGATCCGATCCAGAAAGTGGCTCTTCATGGTCTCGATTGTAGCACAGGGAGACCGACTCGCAGAAAGTTGGCAGCCGCTGGCCTGGAGCGCCTTGCTCATCCTTGCGGCAGCCTACGACTGGCAACGCCGTCGCATCCCCGACTGGCTCACCCTGGCCGGCGCAGTTGCGGCTCTCGCCGGGGCAGCCTGGGAAGGACGAGCACCCCTGGGCGCTGCGATCATGGGCGGTCTGATCGCGCTGGTTCTCTTCGGCCCGTTGTACTTGCTCGGCTTGGGCTGGTCTCGTGCTCGTGGCCAGTCGGCACCGGCCCTGGGCTTCGGAGACGTCAAGCTCGCTCTGCTGGTGGGGGTGGTGTGTCGCTGGCCAGCGGCTTTGCCGGCGCTGCTGATCGGCGTGTTGGCAGGTGGCCTGGCGGCGTTGGCGCTGTTGCTGTGGCACCTGGCCCGCAACACCTACCGCCAAGACATTGCCCTGCCCTACGGAGTGTTTCTGACCTTGGGCGGCCTAGCCGGCCTGTGGGCCGATGGCCTGCTGCTCCAACTGCCCTAGCCCTTGGAGGCACCATGTACCACAACTTCGATGTCACCGTTGGCCAACTCGTGGGCGATGTCTACCCTGCTCTGGCGGTCTACGCGCCCTTGGGCACCGCCAGCGACCAGCTGGCCATCAATCCCAAGGCGCAGCCGCTGGCCGATCTGCTGGCTTGGGCGTCCACCAGCGTCGGACCAAGCGCTGCCAACCTGAGCCAGGCCGAGGACCTGGGCGACGCGCTGTACCGCCTTCTGCTGGGGGGGCGGCTGGGCGACCACCTGCGCTCTGCGCTGCGGCACGCAGAGGACTACGGCCACGGCCTGCGCCTGCGCCTGGCCGCCGACGACCTGACGATCCTGTCGCTGCCGTGGGAGTTCCTCTTCGACCGGTCGCGCGGCCTGCTCTTCGCCACCGACGAGGCCACCCCCCTGGCCCGCTACCTGAGCGACTACGCCACCTTCGGCGCCACCCGCAGCCTGGCCGCCTCGCTGCCCCTCCGGCTGCTGATGGTGGTGCCGGCGGTGGCGGACCTGGACGTGGCGGCCGAGATTGCGCGGGTGCGGGAGGCGCTCAACCGCGAGGGCCTGCTGGGCGATCTCGTGGAGCTGACGGTGCTAGGCGGGCCGGAGGAGCCGATCTCGTTGCAGCGGCTCAGCGACTTCCTGCAGGACGACGAGCAGGGCTTCGACATCTTGCACTTCTCCGGCCACGGCGACACCGAGGGCGGTCGCGGCCACCTGCGCTTCAACGACGACCGCGGCGGCGATCAGTGGGTGGACGGCGGCACCTTTGGGCGGCTGCTGAAACGCTACACCCAGCCCCAACACCGGCCGCGGCCGCTGCGGTTGGCGGTGCTCAACGCCTGCGAGGGAGGCGTCAGCGCGCCCAAGGCCTACGGCGTGCGTTCCCTGTTGGGCGTGGCGCCGGCGTTGATCCAGAACGGCCTGGCCGCCGTCGTGGCCATGCAGTACGAGATCTTGGACGACGCCGCCATCGCCTTCGCCCGCGCGTTCTATCGGGCTCTCACCCGGGACACCACGGCCGGCCAGGTGGACCTGGCAGTCACCAGCGCGCGGCGGGCCCTGGCGACCCAGTTCCCCGGCCATCGCAGCTTCGCCACGCCCGTGCTCTTCCTGCACGCCGCCGACGGCCGCATCTTCGACCTGGCCCAGCAGCGGACGCCTGGGATTGCTGCGGCGCCGACGCCGCCTGCCGCAGACCTGGCTCCGGCCGAGGAGGAGCTGCTGAGGGCCTATCGCCACCAGACGCCGGCCGGCATCGAGGAGACGGTCGCCAGCCAGCGCAAGCAGCTGGCCCAGGCCCGCTTCCACCGCGACTACCTGCGGCAGCAGATCCAGGAGCAGGGCAGCCTGGCGCCGCCCGGCCTGGCCGCAGCCCTGCGCCGGGCCGAGGAGGACATCGTCCGCCTGGAGGAGAGCCTGGAGCAGCTGGAACAGGCACAGGAGGCCGTCGAGACGGCGCAGATCCCGCCGCAGATGACCATCAGCGACTACCTGGCTGCCAGGCTGAGCAACGAGGCGTTGCAGATCCTCCTGGCCCCCCTGCCGGACGAATTCAACACGCTGGACGTGGTGCAGAGCATGCGCCGCCTGGCTCCTGGCTTTGCGCGCCGCGTGGCGGCGAAGTTCGCCGGGAACCCCGAGGCGTCGGACGAGCAGATTGCTGCCGCCATTGCCGGCCGCCTGGGCCAGTTTGTGGCGCAGCCCGGCAACGGCTACCGGCGAGCCCCCGGCGGTCGGTTTCGGCGAGTGCGGTTCTGACCCGCTGCCGTTAGCGATGCCATTTGCGGAGTTCGCACCTCCAGGTGCGAAATCGCCTTTCGTGCGCGGAGTTCGCACCCCCAGGTGCGAACGAACCGTCGGGGCCCGCGCCCTTGGCAAGCGGAGTTCGCCCCCCCCCAGGTGCGAACTCCACCGACGCGCCGCCAGCGCCTAGTCCAGGTCGCTCGACCCGTCGCCGCCGGCCGTGTCGTCGTCGAGCCCACCCAGCTCCGGCATGGACTTTTCGATCTCCTCCGGGCTCTCGCCCGCCTC
>JANWYQ010000097.1 GCA_025055015.1 Caldilineales bacterium | reverse complement strand
CGGCGCCATCAAGCAGTCCAACACGGCCATGATCTTCACCAACCAGCTGCGCCAGAAGATCGGCGTGATGTTCGGCAACCCGGAGACCACCACCGGCGGCATGGCCCTCAAGTTCTACGCCAGCGTCCGCCTCGACGTGCGAAAGGTGGAGAACATCAAGCACCAGGGCGACGTGGTCGGCAGCCGGACGCGGGTGACGGTGAAGAAGAACAAGGTGGCGCCACCCTTTCGGCAGGCGGAGTTCGACATCATGTACAACGAGGGGATCAGCAAGGCCGGCGACCTGCTGGACCTGGCGGTGGAGTACGAGATCGTGCAGAAGCGCGGCGCGTTCTACACCTTCGGGGACATCCGCCTGGGCCAAGGCCGGGAGAACGCCAAGGGGTTTCTCCAACAGCACAGCGAGGTTTTCGCCGCCATCGAAACCCAGATCCGGCAGGCAGCCGGCCTGCCGGCGCGGCCCAAGCTCGTAGGCGACACCGCTTGAGGCCCGTGAACACCCGCGGTCCGGCGGCCTCGGGGCTAATGGCCCTGCGGCAGCGCCGCCGACCAGGTGTCGCCAGCATCGCCCGGCGGCTGAGGCCGTCAGGCTTGATCTAATACGGGAGCCGTCTACCGGAGCTGAGTAGGCGTGCCCCCAAAGCATCGGCCAAGGCTTCGGCTGACTGCCGGCCGAGGCTGCGGCGGGCCCCGGCGCCCTGTTCCAGGTAAGCAATCAACTGGCCTTCGCCAGCTTGCCGTTGACTTCGATCAGACTCTTGCTATGGCCGATCACTTCCAACGGACACGCGCGGTGACCTGATGCGTGGACTGCTGTCTCAGCCGTGAGTTGCAGGATCGCTATGCAAACCGTTGTCCATCAAACTTCCCGCCGAGAACTGCCCAACCAGACGGTTGGAGAGGCCTGCGGCCTCTCCGGCGAGCAACCGGTAAGTGATCGGCCGGCCACAGCCTGATCCCGACGGCAGTTGTCGTTCCCTTGTCCACGACATCCGTCCTGCGGGGCGGGTGCCGTGCCGCTGCCCTCGCCTTGCCGGGAGCAGCCGGAGGTTGCACCTAGAACGGCGGGCGCCGTGACCCCTCGTCACGGCGCTTTGTCTTTTTATCGCCATGGCCGGCACTGTCACCGCCCTGCGCTACCAAAAACGGAGCCGAGAGCGCGTCAACGTCTACCTCGACGGCGCCTTCGCCTTTGCGCTGCCCGCAGTGGTGGCGGCCACCCTGCGCCGTGGGCAGCACCTGAGCGACGCCGAGATCGAACGGCTTCAGGCCCTGGACGCCGAACAGCGGGCCTACGAGCGCTGTCTGCGCTATCTGGGCCGACGCAGCCGCAGCACCGCCGAAGTGCGGGGCTACTTGCAGCGCATCGGCGTTCCCCAGCCCACGGCCGAGGCAGTCGTCGGTCGGCTGGCGGCGGCCGGCTACCTGGACGACCAGGCCTTTGCGGCGGCCTGGGTAGCCGACCGCGAGCGCTTTCGCCCACGCAGCCAGGCTGCCCTTCGCCGGGAGCTGCGCCAAAAGGGCATCGCTGAGAGCGCGATTGCCCAGGCCGTGGACCGGGTGGACGACGAGGAGAACGCCTATCGCGCCGCTCGGCCTCGAGCGCAGCGGCTGGCAGGCCTAGACGCCCGCTCCTTTCGGCAGAAGCTGGGCGGCTTCTTGCTCCGCCGGGGCTTCAGCCACGAGGTCGTCTGGCCGGTGGTGGCGCAGCTGTGGCAGGAGCTGCACGGCCCGGACGACGAACAGACAGAGCTAGACTGGCACGAGCAGTAAACTTCATCAGGGGCCCCCCATCGTCGGGAGCGCCCTATAGGAGCGACGAACGTGACCTCAACACTCCTGATCGGACTGGCTATCGGCGTGGTCGTCGGCGCCGTGGTTAGCTACGTCCTCTCCCGTTATCTCAGCGATAAAACCGTGCAATCCGCTCGCAAGCAGGCAGAGGAGATCCTCAGCGAGGCCAAAGCGGCTGCCGAGCTGCATCGGCAGGAGATCGAGCTGGCGGCCAAGGAAGAACAAGTGCGCCTGCGCGAGGAGCTAGAGCAGGAAACCCGACGACGTCGCCGCGAGCTCCAACGCCAGGAGGAGCGCCTACAGAAGCGCCAAGAGCAGCTCGACAAGCGCCAAGAGGAGCTCGACGCGCGCGACAAGAACCTGCAAAAACGACAGAGCAAGCTGGACAAGCGGGCCGCCGAGCTGGACCAGATCGAGGCCAAGCAGGTGGAGGAGCTTCAGCGGCTGTCGGGCCTCTCCAAGGAGGAGGCGAAACAGCTGCTGGTGGAGGCCATGCGCGCCGAAGCCCGCCAAGACATGGCCCGCGTGATCCGAGAGGTGGAGGCCGAGGCCCGCGAGGAGGCCGACCGCCGGGCGCGCAAGATCATCGCCCTGGCCATTCAACGCTTGGCCTCCGAGCAGGTGGCCGAGACCACCGTGGCCTCGGTGCCGCTGCCCAGCGACGACATGAAGGGTCGCATCATCGGTCGGCAGGGCCGCAACATCCGCGCCATCGAACAGGCCACGGGCGTGGACTTGATCGTGGACGACACGCCTGAGGCCATCATCATCTCCAGCCACGATCCCATTCGCCGGGAGGTGGCCCGCATCGCCCTCAGCAAGCTGGTGATGGACGGTCGCATCCAGCCCAGCCGCATCGAGAAGGAGGTGCAGAAGGCCCAGGCGGAGGTCGAGCAGAGCATCTGGGAAGCGGGCGAACAGGCCGTCTACGAGACCGGCCTCCAAGGCCTGCACCCGGAGATCATCCGGCTCGTCGGGCGGCTGAAGTACCGCACCAGCTACGGCCAGAACCAGCTCTACCACGCCATCGAGACTGCGCACCTGGCCGGCATCCTGGCGGCCGAGCTGGGCGCTGACGTGCGCACCGCCAAGATGGGCGGCCTGCTGCACGACCTGGGCAAGGCCGTCACCCACGAGGTGGAGGGGCCCCACGCCCTGGTAGGCGCGGACATCGCCAAGCGCTTCGGCGTGCCGCCCAAGGTCGTCAACTGCATCGCCGCCCACCACCACGAGGTGGAGCCGGAGTGCATCGAGGCCATCCTGGTCGAGGCAGCCGACGCTATCTCCGGCGCCCGGCCCGGCGCTCGCCGCGAGGCCCTGGAGACCTATCTGCGCCGAGTGACCGCGCTGGAGGACCTGGCCAACTCCTTCCAAGGCGTGGAGCAGGCCTACGCCATCCAGGCGGGCCGCGAGATCCGCATCGTGGTGAAGCCCAACGTGGTGGACGACTACGAGGCGGTGGTGCTCTCCCGCGAGATCGCCAAGAAGGTGGAGGAAACCCTGGAATACCCGGGCCAGATCAAGGTGACCGTGATCCGGGAAACGCGCGCGGTGGAGTACGCCAAGTAACCGCTCGCTCAGCCGGCGGGCGTCACTGCCTGCGCCAACGCGCCAAAAAACAGCGGCGTCGGCTCCCTTGTCGGGCCGACGCCGCTGTTTTTCTCTTCGCCAGGCTCCTCGAGATGTCGCGTCGCTGCAAGGGGTTCGTGCTACACCGATCGGTGGAATTTTCGCACCGCCATCGTAACTTATTGCCGAGGCCGCCGTCTTGAGTAGCGACAATTCACCACCTTCCCATCAAGTAGGAAAGGCCAGAGATTGCATGACTGTCAACGCTACCCTCCATCCATCTCTGATCACCAGCGACGACTTGGCCGGCATTGCAGCATCCTCGCCCTTCGAAGCACAGCCCATGGAAGTCATCAAAGTCTCTGCCAACTCTCGCTCCACGGCCGTGGCAGGCGCTATCGCCGGCGTGATCCGGGACAAGCGCCGCGCCGAGGTACAAGCCATCGGCGCCAGCGCTGTGAACCAAGCGGTGAAGGCGATCGCCATCGCCCGCGGCTATCTGAACCTGGATGGCATTGACATCGTTTGCGTGCCCGCCTTCACCGAGGTGGACATAGACGGACACGAGCGCACCGCAGTCCGCCTGACCGTCCAGGCTATTTAAGCCGTCCTACCCCCACTTCTCTCCACCCGTAGCGTTCTCCCGAGCCAGAGGCTTAACGGTTGCGGCGACGTCGGCGACGGCCAGCAGGGCGAGAGGGCGGGTTGTCGCTGTCGTCCGCTGCAGGGGGCGGGGGTGTTGCGGCAGGGCCGCCGTTCAGCGCCGCGCCGTTCTTGCGGCTCTTCAATGCGCAGCCGGAGCACCCGGTGCAGCCTCCCGCCTTAGGGGCCGCAGCCAGCGGCTTCACCTGGTCTGCCGGATAGTCTCGCAGCGCCTCCCCGTCGTCCAGACGCACCGTGACCATCTCGCGCAGGGGGTGGACGTTCTTCACCCGGCCTGGGCCATCGGGGGTCTCCACGGCCAGCCCCACCTTGGGCAGCCTTGCGCGCGCCTCCTCGTAGGTGTCCATCTCGTAGGCCAGGCAGCACAGCAGCCGGCCGCACACCCCGGAGATCTCCGGCGGGTTGAGGGGCAGGTTTTGCTGCTTGGCCATCTTGATGCTGACCGAGTTGAACTCGCGCAGCCACGAGGAGCAACAGAGCTGGCGTCCGCACTTGCCGATGCCGTTGAGCACCTTGGCTTCATCGCGCACGCCGATCTGTTTCATCTCCACCCGGGTGCCCAAGGTCTTGGACAGGTCCCGCACCAGCTCCCGGAAATCCACGCGTGTCTCCGACACAAAGCTCACCACCAGCCGGCTGCCGTCGTAGCTGTACTCGGCGCTGACCACCTTCATGGGCAGGCCGTGCTCCTTGGCCTTGGCCCGACAGACCGCCAGCGCTTCCTCCTGCTGATGTTGAAAGCGGTCCCGCTCCACCAGGTCAAGAGGCGTGGCGCGGCGGACCACCGGCTTGAGGGCCGTCCCCACCTCCTCCTCGGACACCTGGCGCGGCTGCCACACCACCTGGCCCACCTCCCGGCCCTGCGATGTCTCCACCAGCACGTACTCCCCCGCCTGCAGGTCTAGCAGCGGTCCAGGGTCGAAATAGTACACCTTGGTGACAGGCTTGAAGCTCACGCCGACGACGGTGGGCATAGGTCCTCCTGGGTCAACCCTGAGCGGGCCGCGGCAGGCGCAAGGCCAGGGTCTCTAAGAGCAGTCGCACGTTGGCGTTCTGGTTGAGCTGGGCGGCCGCTGCCTGCAGTCGCCGCAAGAAGTCCACCACCTGCTGGGGAGGCAGCCTGGAGGCCTGGTGCGCCAGGGCCGGGGCCAGGTCAATGTTGCTGATGTGGGCCTGCAACCCCTGCTGCACCAGCAGCACGTCGCGACACCAGCTGGTCCACAGGCTTAAGGTCGGCACCACGGCGTCGGGCGAGCGGCTGAGGGCCTCGGCGTAGGCCAGCCGCGCCGCCCGTCCCTCCTCCAGCAGCCGCGCCAGGTCCTGCAGCCGCTGCGCCCGCTCCTCCCACGCCCGTCCGTCGGTCAATCGCTCCACAGCCCAGCCCAGCCGACCGCCCGACAGCCGGGCTAAGAGCTCGGCCTGCTCCGCCTCGCCGCCCCACCGGGTACGCAACGCCTCAGCCACCTGGGCAATCGGCAACGGCCGGAGGGCCAGCACCTGGCAGCGGGAGACGACGGTGGGCAGGAGGGCATGGGGTCGAACGCTGGTGAGCAGCAACACCACGCTGGCCGGCGGCTCCTCCAACGTCTTCAGCAGCGCGTTGGCCGCCGGCAGGTTGGCCCGCTCCAGCTCGCGCAGGATGAACACCTTGTAGCGGCCCTCCATGGGCGCCAGCGCCGCCTCTCGCTGCAGCTCTCGCACCTGGTCAATCTTGAGGATCCCCTCCCGGCCGCTCTTGCCGGCCTCGGCCTGCACCAGGCGCACATCGGGATGGGTGCCGTGGGCCACCTTGCGGCAAGAGCGGCAGCGGCCGCAGGGCTTGGGCTCGCCCTGACAGTTGAGCGCGGCAGCCGTGGCCAGGGCCAGGGTGCGCTTGCCGACCTGGGCCGGCCCGGTGATCAGCAGCGCGTGGGGGAAACGGTCGGCCAGCAGGCTCTGCTGCAGCCAGCTCACCGCCCACTCGTGCCCAACGATGGGCCAGCGGGCCGCAGAAAGAAAAGGAACGCTCAACCGGGGTGCTCCTACGGGCCCGGGCTTCCCAGAAACTTGGGCGCTTCCGAGAGACCCAGGCCTCTGTGCTGTGTTCGTACTGTGGTAGCCCATTCTACCACATAACCGCCGCCGATGGCAACGGCCGGCGCACCCGTGTTTGACAAACCCTGCCCCGCCGACTATCATACACCCACCTATCCCCCCCACCGTAGCCACGACGCGCCACGCGTTGCCCATACCGCTGTCAGAAGGAGCCCCCATGTCCCAAACCAAGATCGTCCTTTCGGAGCGCGACCTACCCACCCACTGGTACAACATCAACGCGGACCTGCCGGCCGCCGGCATCGCCCTGCCCCCGGTGCTACACCCCGGCACCCTGCAGCCCATCGGACCGGCCGACCTGGCCCCCCTCTTCCCCATGGCCCTGATCCTGCAGGAGGTGAGCACCGAGCGCTACATCGAGATCCCCGACGAGGTGCGCGACATCTACAAGCTGTGGCGGCCCACGCCCCTCTACCGTGCCCATCGCTGGGAGAAGGCCCTGGACACCCCGGCCAAGATCTACTACAAGTACGAGGGGGTGAGCCCCTCCGGCAGCCACAAGCCCAACACCGCCGTGCCCCAGGCCTACTACAACAAGCAGGAAGGGGTGAAGCGCATCACCACCGAGACCGGCGCTGGCCAATGGGGCAGCGCGCTGGCCTTCGCCTGCCAGACCTTCGGCATCGAGTGCAAGGTCTACATGGTGAAGATCAGCTACCAGCAGAAGCCCTACCGCCGCAGCCTGATGCAGAGCTGGGGCGCGACGGTGGTGGCCAGCCCTAGCACCGAGACCAACGCCGGCCGCGCCATCCTGGCCCAGGACCCCGACAGCACCGGCAGCCTGGGCATCGCCATCAGCGAGGCAGTGGAGGAGGCCGCCACCCGGGACGACACCAAGTACAGCCTGGGCAGCGTGCTCAACCACGTGCTGATGCACCAGACGGTGGTGGGCCAGGAGGTCATGAAGCAGCTGGAGCTGGCCGGCGCGGACTGGCCCGACATCATGATCGGCTGCATCGGCGGCGGCAGCAACTTCGCCGGCTTCGCCTTCCCCTTCATCCGGGAGAACCTGGTGGGCGGCAAGAAGACCCGCTTCATCGCGGTGGAGCCCACCGCCGCGCCCAGCGTCACCCGCGGGGTCTACACCTACGACTACGGCGACACCGCCAAGATGACCCCCCTGGTGAAGATGCACACCCTGGGCCACGACTTCATTCCGGCGCCCATCCACGCCGGCGGCCTGCGCTACCACGGCATGGCGCCCCTGGTGAGCGCGCTGGCCGAGGCCGGGGTGATCGAGGCGCGCGCGGTGCCGCAGCGGGCCATCTTCGACGCGGCCGTGAGCTTCACCCGCGCCGAGGGCATCCTGCCTGCGCCCGAGCCCTCCCACGCCATCCTGGTGGCCATGCAGGAGGCACTGGCCTGCCGGGAGAGCGGCGAGAGCAAGACCATCGTCTTCAACCTGTGCGGCCACGGCCACTTCGACCTGGCCGCCTACGACGCCTACTTCAGTGGCAAATTGGAGGACTACGAGTACCCCGAGGAGCTGGTGAAGCACTCCTTGGCCAACCTGCCCAAGGTGGAATAAGCAGAAAAGGCGTTGACGGCCTGGTACAGGCCGGCAACGCCCCGTTCAGCTGCTCCTGCCCCGGCCGAAGAGGTCGGGGCTTTTTTATTTGCGCCGACCGCCGATCAACAACCCCACCGCGCCCACGGCCGCAGCCGCCACCGCCCAGGTCGGCACCGGCGACTTGCGGTTGGTCACGCCCTTGGACATGGCGGGCATCTGCGCCAGCTTCTCCGCGGCCTCCCGCTTGACCCGCTCGAACAGCTCCGGGTCCCGCCGGTACTGGTCGGCCAGGGCGCGCTTCTGGGCGATGTCCTCGTCGGTGATGTAGCGCTCGCCGAAGCGCAGGCCGGCCAGCTGGAAGCCGTGCTTCTGCGACAGCTTGTAGATCTCCTTGACCCGCTCCATGGTGATGTTGCGGCCCAGGGTGTAGTCCTCGAAGCGCCCCTCCATGGCCAGCAGGCAGGTCTCGGCCAGGCAGGCGTAGGAGGTCTTGGGCGGCAGGCCGATGTCGTAGCCGAAGTCCACGTCGCCGGGGATCAACACCTCGCCGCTCTCGATCACCAACACGTCGGGCCGCAGGGCGGCCTCGGCCGGGTTCACGTCGGGCGGCCGCGCCACATCGCAGATCACCGCGCCCGGCTTGCACTTGGTGATGTCGATCACCCGCTGGCCAAAGGCAGAGGTGGCGGTGATGATCAGGTCGCAGTCGGAGATCAGGTCGCCCGCCTTGGTGGCGATGGTGACCTCGCAGCCGGGAGTCTCCCGCTGAATAAGGCGCTTCAACTCGATCAGCTTCTCCGGCTCGATGGACACCAGCACCACGTTGCCGATGGCCTGGGCCACCAGCCGCGAGCACACCGAAGCGATGGAGCCGGTGGCGCCCACGATCATGGCCTTGCCCTTGGTCAGGTCGGTGGCGCCCATCAGCCGCACCGCCTTCTTGGCCGCCTCCAGGGTCATGGCCACCGTGAGGCTGTTGCCGCTGGTGATGGCGATGTCCGCCTCGTGGGCCACGGTGATGCCCGCGTCCCCCACCACCGAGGTGAACGCGCCCAGGCCCATGATGCGCGCGCCCATGCGCTCCGCCATCTTGGCCGCCTTGTTCAGCCGGTCGTAGGTGAAGCGCTCGTCCCGCTTCATCATCTGGCGAGGGGTCGCGCCCAGGGAGAGCAGGATGCCTTCCACCCGCTGGCCGGTGGTGGGCGACTGCGCACCCGTGATGCGCGAGAGGTAGAGCGGCGGCAGGTGGGCCGCCACCTCCTCCACCAGCTCGTCCGGCAGGTACTTGGTCCAGCGGAACCAGGGGTGTTTGTGGATGAAGTGGACACTCAAGGGGTGGATGACGAAGGCAAAGCGGTTGATGCCTGCCTCCTCCGGCTGCAGGTAGCGGATGTGGGGCGTCCAGTGGATGTCCGCCATCAGGTCCAGGTAAGTGTCCTCGTTGAGGGGCAGGTCAGGGCGAGCGCGCAGGGCCACCAGCACCGCCTCCACCGTGGCCGCCGACCACCGCCCCAGGCCGTTGGAGCCGTCCAGGGCCGGCATCATGGTGACCAGAATGGACGCGCCGCGGCGGCGCAGGTCCTCGGCGTCCTCCTCGGTGGCCCACTCCACCACCACCGTCTTGCGCTTGAGCTGCTGAGGCGCGTAGCGTCGAATGGCGCCGACGTCCCCCGCCAGCACGTCGGCCCACTCGAAGGGCGTAGACGCGCGCGGCTGGCCCGGCTTGCCCGCCTGCGGCTGGATGCGGCGGAAGGGCTGCCCCTTGAGATATTCCAGCGTGGGGCGCACGGCCTGCTCGCGCGTGCGCTTGCTGCCCACCCCCGGAAAGTCGGGCAGCGCGAAGAACACCTCAGGATCGGCGTAGCGCAGATGGGGGGTGCGCCGCTCGAGGGCCTGGGCTAGCCCCCCGTGGTTCAACCCCGGCACCAATAGCGTGCGCTTCTGGCTGAAGATGCCCGGCTGGGCGCGGTCGGCCAGGATCACGCCCCAGCGCTCCAGGCCGGGTCGGATGCCGCCGCCGTCCACCACGGGCGTGCGGGCGGCAGCAGCCGGCAGCGTAGATCCAACCTCGTGCGGCACCCGAACGCCGCCCAGCTCCAGCTCGGCCGGGTACCCCTCCAGGCCGATGGCGTCCACCTGGCCGTCATACCGGGCAACGACGCTGCGCGCTCGCTCGGCGTCGCCGCCGCAACCGATGCGCCGTATGCGCACGTCCTGGCCTAGGAAGCGCACCACCTCCGTCTCCTCGCCCGAGTTGAGATGAATAACAACGACCTCTTTCATGGCGCCATCACCTCGTTGTGACCACGGCTGCGTATGCAGAACCGATGTGAGCCCAGATTAGCCTACGACAAGCATCACACAAAGCCGTCGCGCTGTCTATGATGCACGTCAGTTTCGGACGCGAGCCCTCAAGAGCTGACGGGCAGCAGGGCCGCCACGCGGTCCAGCAGCATCTCCTTGAACACTGCGCCCTGCAGCCACTGCGCGCCCGGCGACACCACGCCGGCGTCCACCTCGCTGCGGCCGATCACCGCCTCCGGGCCGAGCTTCAAGGAGTAAAGCAGCCACGCCACCAGGCGGGCGGCGCCGTCCAGCTGCGCGTCGTTGGGGATGGCCTGGGAGAAGTTGCCGGCCAAGGCCACCGCCACCCCCGTCTCGTTGACGGCGGCGCTGTTGGTCTGGGGCAGCAACGCCTCCAGCGGTTGGAGCTGGGTCACCTGGCCGTCGTGCGCCACGAGGTAGTGGAAGCGAACGCCGGGCTGGCCGCGACGGGTCTGCATCTCGATCAGCCGCTCCGGCGTGACGTCGTTGCGGGTCAGGGTGTGGTGCACCACGATGTGGCGGATGCCCTCCACGGGGCGGGTGGGAAAGCGAGCGGTGCTGAGCGGCCCAGGCCCGCGACCGTCCTCGGCGGCAGGGCCGACCACGCGCACCACAGGGGAGTTGGGCTGGGCCGGAGGCGGGCCGACCTGTTCGGCCAGGCGCCGGCCCTCGGCCACCAGCGTCTCCAGCTGGCGCTGAAGGGCCTGGTTCTGCGGCGTGCTCTGGTTCAAGGTGTCGAAGGTGCGTCGGGCCTGGCCCAGGGAGGCGCTGAAGGCGGCAGCCTGCTGCGCGGTTGGCTTCAAGCTGTTCAACTGGCCGCGCAGCGCAGCCAGGCGCTGGCGCGCCAGCGCGATGGCGTCCCGGTTGGCGCGGCCGGTGGCCTCGATCCGGTTCACCTCGGCCTCCATGCGGTCCAGCCGCGCCAGCAGCTGGTCCACCTCCTGCGGCAGGTTGGCCGTCTGAGCCGCGGTGGGCGCCATGACGTCCAGGCTCTGGCGCAGGCGGCTCATCTGGTTTAGCAGCGCGGTCGTCGAGGCCAGGGCCGCCTCCAGCCGGCCCACCAGGTCGGCGGTGCGCCGCTGCAAGGCCACCAGGTCCACCTCCGGAGCGGGGGGCGGCGGAGGCGGGGGCGTAGGGGGCGCGGGGGGAGGGGGTGGGGGCGGCGGCGCCACGTTCAGGCTGGCGATGCGGTTCATCAGCAAGATGGGGCGCTGCTGGTTGTCCACCCCCAGATGGCGGAAGGTCTCCCAACGGCCGGAGTGGCCCACCTGGAACAGACAGGCGCCCAGCACGAAGTCGTCCTTCACCATCTCGCTGTTGTACCAGCTGAGCGACTGCCAGTAGTCCTCCTCGGAGATGGTGTCGCCGGGGTAGAGCCAGCCCACGTCCCCTGCCTCGCTCTGGGGGAACTTGTACATGCGCGCCAGGCCGGCCTCGGTGATGATGGCCACGTGGCGGTTGCCGTAGCGGGCCCGGATGCCCTGCATGACGCGGCGATAGTGCAGCGCGCTGGAGAACCACCCCTTGGCGGGGTCCTCCATCAGCTTGGGCCACCCATACTCGTGGAAGCCCAGGTACTTGTGGGTCTCCAGGGTGCGCGGGAACCAGTCCAGGTAGTGCTCCGGCTGGGTGAAGTTGCCGGCGGCGAAGTTGAAGGCCACCGCCTCCAGTCCGGCGCTGCGCAGCCGCTCCCAGAAGGCCACCTGGAAGCGGTCCAGCGCGGCCGCGCGGCGGCGGAAGGTGGCGTCGGTGCCGCTGGCGGAGGCCGGGCCGGGCAGGGTCTCGTTCAGGCTCATCCAGGCGTCAATCAGCAGGCGGCCGTTGGCGCCCCGCTCCGAGGCCAGGCCGAAGTCGAAGTTGATGATGCGGTCGGCGAAGGCGCGGCCGCGGGCCTCCGGGTCCTGGTCGTCCAGCCAGGCCACCTGCTCGCGCAGGTCCACGAAGATTCGGCCAACGACGAAGGAGTCCGGGGAGAGCTCGCGGCGGATGTCCCGCAGCAGGCCGCGGTCGCCGGCGTGGATGAGGATCACCGGCGGCTTGACCTGGCGCAGGGCGTCGCGCAGGAAGGGCACGGTGGTGTTCTCGATGTAGAAGCCCAGCTTGTTCATGGCGCCCTCCTGCGGGTCACGGCTGCGGCGTGGGTTGGGCAGGGCCGAAGAGGTTCACCTTGACCCGATGCGGGGGCGAGGGGTCCTCCCAGGTCCAGTCGTCGGGCACGCTCCACGGGTCAGGCGCGGCTGCGGCGGCCGAAGCGACGTCGCGGCGCGCGGGCGGCTTGACCGGCGGCGTGGCGCCGGGGTAGGGTGTGTTCTTGCGCACCAAGTCGTCCAGCATGGCCTTGGTCTCCGCCTCGTTGCGGCCGGCCAGGCGATAGACCTGGCTGCCGGCCCGGCGCAGCATCTCCTCCTCCTGGCCGGAGACGCCCGCGTCGCCGCCCACGATCACCACGTGCCGGGCGGCCTTGGCCACCTCGGCGGAGAAGGCCAGGGGCGGCCGGAAGTGGGCGATGTAGCCTTGGGCGTTGCGGAAGTCCGTCTCGGCCCAGGCGTCGCCGTGGTCCCAGAACAACAGGCAGTACTCCAGCGGCTTGCCCCCCCGCGCCTGCACGGCCTGGATCTCGGCGTAGAGGGTGGCCTTCCAGTTGGCGCCGGTGTTCCACTGGTCGCCGGGGCAGCTGGTGTCCATCACCTCCTTGTGGCCGATCACCTGGTTGATGTCGGTGATCTTGTGCTCCTGCATCAGCCAGGCGATGAGGTGGCTCAGGCTGCGCATCTGAGCGGCGGTAGGAAGCTGCTGCTCCGGCGGGATGGGCGTGCCGTTCCAGTGGCGGCGCAGGAAGCGGCCGACGAGGCTAATGCCCAGGCTGTCGTTGTTGGCCGGGCCGGCGTGGTAGGAGCGGGTCTCCGGCCGCTGCGTCTGGTGGATCACGCCGTCGGGCGTGATGACGTAGTGATAGGCGATGCCCGGCCACTGGGTCTTCACCAGGTTGCCCTGGTTGTCTCGCCGTTCGCCGTTGACGTGGTAGGCGGCGATCTGCTCGACGGTGGTGGTCAGGGGCGTGTCGGTGTGGTGCACCACGATGCGCCGGATGGGCTCCGTGCGCCGGGCGTATGGGGGCAGCGTGGGATGGCGGGGCAGGCTGTCCACCAGGTCCACCATGGGCGGGCGGCTGACCACGTTGCCCTGGAGGTTCTGCAGGGCAGCCCAGAGGCGGGCGTTCTCGGCCAGCAGTTGGCTGTTCTCGGCTCGCAGCCGCGCCAACTCGGCCTGCTGGCTGTCCACCTGGCGGCGCAGCTCCTGCACCTCTCGCTGCAGCGGCGGGAGCTGGTTGGCCTGGGCCTGCAGCTCCGCCACCCGCGCCTCCAGCTCCTGGATGCGGCGGCGCAGCTGAGCGATCACCTGGTCCTGGCCGGCCTGGGCCTGCGCCAGGATCTCGCTGACCTGGGCCAGCAGCTTGTCGCGATACTTGGCGCCCTCCAGCCACTGCTTGCCGGGAGAGCGGGTGGGGTCCGAGGGGTCCACCTCGATGCGGCCGACCACGGCGTCCACCGTCAGCCGGCGGCTGTGCAGCAGCCAGGCAATGAGCTGCGCGGCCGCGGCCAGCTGCGGCTCCGGCGGCGCAGCGCTGTTGAAGATGCCGGCCAGGGCCACGGCCACGCCGTCCGCGTTGACCTCGGGCACAGCGGTCTGCTCGGTAGCGGCCTCTAGGGGCTGGGTCCAGGCGATGCGGCCGTCTGCGCCGACCACGTAGTGGTACTTGATGCCGGGCAGCTTCTGGGTGTTGACCTGGTACTGGGCGATGCGCTCGATGCTGAGGTCGGACCGAGAGCCGGTGTGGTGCACCACCACCCGGCGGATGGCGTCCAGGCTGCGAGGCGGGTAGCTCTTGGTGGGATGCTTGGGCAGGGACGCGCGCAGGTCATCCAGCGGGGGTTCGGGGACGGCGCCGGGCGGCGCGGCCAGGGCCGCCACGGCCGCCTCCAGCTGCGCCACCTGCTGCGCTAGGTTGTCCACCTGGGTGCGGGCTGCGGCAGCGGCCGGCGCCTGGCCGGCCAGGCCGTTGACGGTGCGCTCTAGGTTGGTGGCCTGGGTGGTCTGCTGGCCGACTCGCTGCAGGTCCGGCTGGAGGGCCGCCAGCCTCGCCTCTAGGGCCTGGACATCCCGCTGGATCTGAGCCAAGTCCGGCGCCGGGGGTCCCTCTTGCCACTGCAGGCGCAGGTTGGCGGCCTGGCGGAAGTCCTCAATGACCCCCTGCTTGCCCTCGATGTACCACTTGTCCAGCTTGGGCCAGCGGTAGAGCACCAGCGAGCGGATCTGTTGGTTGCCGGCGGTGCGGTTCCACTCGTCAATCTCGCGGTAGGCCTCGCGCACCCAGCCGCTGTTGCGGTTCTCCCAGGGGTCGTCCTGGTCGGTCTCGGTGATGTAGACCGGCAGGTGGCGCATGTTGGCCGGGATGGCCGCCATGAAGTCGCGATAGGCGCGGAAGTGCCAGTGGTAGCGGTTGAAGCGGGCGTCGCCCACCTTGACGTCGGAGCGGATCAGGGAGGGGCTGGTGCCGTGGGTATAGGTGTGCAGGGCGATGCCGTCGCAGTTGCTCGGTCCCAGGAGCCTCAGCACATCGGCCAAGTACTGCACCCAGTCGCCGTTGGGGTTGCCCGGGTAGGTGGTGAGGGGGTTCCAGGGCGCGGGCCCGGCCACCAGCACCTGGTCCTTCTCCCGGCCGGGCAGGGCGCGAATGGCGTCCCGCACCCGGCGGTAGCAGCGGACGTAGCGCTCCGGCGTGATCTTCTCCCCCTCGCGGTCGGGGCTGCGGGGCCGCGGGGGCGAGGCGTTCCAGTCCCAGTCCGCGCCTGGCCACTCGATGGGATGGTTGGGCTCGTTGCCCACGATCCACAGGTTGCACCCCTTGGAGATGCGCACGAAGTTGGCGCAGCGCCGGGCGAAGTCGTCGTAGAGGCGCTCAGGCGGCAGGGTGCCGTGGGGCGCGTAGCCGTTGTTCAGGCGGACGATCACCCCCAGGTCGCGGTTGGAGAGGGCGCGGTAGTCCGCCAGGAAGCGGGTGTCGTCACCGGGCCCTTGGTCGGTGGGGTTGGCGCCGATGGCCACCGTCACCACGACCCAGCCGGGCGCGTTGCGCTCCAGCATGGTGTGCTCGCCGCCGGGATCGTGGAGGCCGTGAAGAAAGGGCGAGTCGTTGAGGGGACGTGGCATAGGGAGCTCCGTGGTCTAGGGATGGCAGCTACTGGGACGCCGAGAGGGTCTGGGGCGCGCCGACGTGCGCCCGGACGCGGCTCATGGCAACCCAGGCCAAGGCCATGAAGAAGGCAGCGAAGAGGAAGGTGACCCGCGGCTGGCTGCCGGCCAGGTCCACCAGCACCCCGGCCAGGGTGGGCCCGGCCACTGCCGCGATCTGCGAGGAGACGTAGTAGAGGCCGGTGAACGCGCCGATGCGCCGCTCGTCGCCCACGTCGTAGACCATGGGCAGGGAGTTGATGTTGACCAGGGCCCACGCCGCGCCGGCCAGCACCAGCAGCAGGGCAAAGGGCAGCTCGCTGCGCACCAACAGGTAGCCGACCAGGAAGAGCACTACCAGCGCCGTGAGGCCGATCAGGATGGTGGGGCGGCGGCCGATGCGGGTGGCCAGCAGGCCGCTGGGGATGGCGAAGAGGATCAAAGTGGCGGCGAAGAGGGTGGTGTAGAGGCTGGCGCGGCCGGGGGACATGCCGAGGCTGAAGACGGCGAAGGAGCTGAGGCCGGTCTCCACGGCGTTAAAGGCCATGAACCAGAAGAGGATGGCCAGCAGGATGAAGACGCCGCTCCTGTCCGGGTTGCGCCACACGGTGCGCAGGTTGTTGAGGACGCCGGCGCCGACGTCCTCCTTGTCCAGCCCCGCCTGCTCCGGCTCCTTGACCCCCTTGAGGGCCACGGCCAAGGCCAGCAGCATCAGCAGGCTGCCGAAGACAAAGGGCGCCGGCCGGCCGAAGCGCTCGAAGAGGATGCCGCCGCCGAAGAGGGCAATGGCCGCGCCCACGCCGCCCATCAGGTTGATCACGCCGTTGGCCTTGCTGCGGTCGTGGCTGGGGAAGAGGTCGCCCAGCCAGGCCACGGTGGGCGAGCGGAAGAGGGCCATGCCGAGGTTGGTGATCAGGATGAAGGCCATGATGGCCAGCAAGGTGTTGGCTAGGGGCACCATGATGAACGCCAGGGCCGCGATGGGCGCGCCGATCAGGATCCACGGCTTGCGCCGGCCGAAGCGGTTCCAGGTGCGGTCGGAGCGCTCTCCCGCCCACGGTTGCACGAAGACGTTGATGATGTTGTCCCAGGTCATGATAAAGAAGGCGATGGCCGGCGAGAGGGCGAAGCCGGCGACCTTGGGGATCTCGCGGCCCGCCTCCAGGAGCTGCCGGTTGTACTCTGGGTTGCCGGCCTGCAGGAAGATCGGCACGAAGTTGTTGAAGATGGGCCAGATGATGCTGATGCCGAGAAAGCCGAAGCCGACGATGAAGGTGCGTTTCCAGTTGAAGGGGGGCATGGCGCGACCTCCAGACCAGACGACACAGGAGCGGCGGCGAGAACGGGTAACGGGGGAGAGGAAGGGACGGCCAGACGGGAGAAACGCAGACAACAGCCGCAGCCAGCGTTGCGCAACGAAAGCCAGCTGCCGAACAGCGCCGGAGCGCGGAGTCGCACGGCCCCGCCATGATAACATGAACGAAGGTCAGCGGGCAAATAGGGAAGCAAAAAAGCGCGGCGCCGGATCCCTTTGGTCCAGCGCCGCGCTCTCCACCGCCCTCACTCAATCGCTCAACACCACACCCGTCGTCGGTCAGCTTCGCTGTCGTACCTATCCCGTCAAATCGCTCCCATCGCTCTCGTCGGTCAACTCGTCCGTCTTCTCAAGGTCTTGCGCCATCGTTTCCTGGTTGCCCGTCTTGCGGCCGGCCGGAGCAGCCATGTCATCCTGAGCCATGGCCGCTCTGGCTCCTGGTCGCCTTCAATCCCACGAGCTGGCCAGCTTCTGCAGCGCCGCCGGGTCTAGCACGTTGA
>JANWYQ010000078.1 GCA_025055015.1 Caldilineales bacterium | reverse complement strand
GGGTGAAAATGATGTTGTAGCCATCCGCAATGTACTCCCGCATGGCTCGCTCCACGTCTGGCACCGCTACTCTCTCCGAGTAGGCCGTCTCGATTCCCAGCTTCTTGCCCACCTCGGTGACGCCGATGTAGCCAAGCGTATTGTAGTCGGCGTCGGTGATCACACCTGGAAACAGCGCTGCCAGCTTGTAGGTCTTAGCGGGCACCGTAGGTTGCGCCTCGGCCTGTGGAGGCTGGGCGCCGGTAGCCGGTTGCGGGCTCGGTGCAGGCGGCGCGCATTGAGTCAGCAACAAGGCCAGCAGCACGAGCACGAACAGAGAGTGAATCTGCTTGGACATAGGGCTTCTCCTTTCTAGAGAGCGATCGGGATATATATTATGGGTGAGCACGATTGCAGCGCGCAACGGGTGCGCGCTGTGCCTCTCGGTTGCGTTAACTCAAATACTCCTCCGCATACGCCATCAGCGCCTTCTCGAAGGCCTCCATGGGGGGCAGGGCGAGGCCGGCGCCGATCTGGCCCACGCCGGCCTGGCGGTGGGCGATGCCGGTGTTGATGCGGGGCAGGATGCCCAGCTCCACCACCTTGCGGATGTCCACCCCTACCGGCGTGCCGCGGAAGTTCAGCGCGGGGATCTTGAAGTACGGGTGCTCCGCCACGGTGATCTCGTACATCTCCAGGGTGGTGTTGAGCGCGTCCTGGGGCGTGCCGCTGACGAAGGAGACGATGGCTGGCGCGCCGGCCATGGCGAACGCGCCGATGCCGGCCGTCTCGGTGATGGTGCTGTCGCCGATGTCCGGGTTGGCGTCGGCGTGGGTGAAGCCGGGGAAGTAGAGGCCGTGGGGCACCTGCGCCGGGCCGGTGAACCAGCGGTTGCCCAGCCCGCTGACCCGAATGCCCAGCTCCGTGCCGTTGCGGGCCATGGTGGTCATCACCGTGCTGCCCGCCACACCATGGGCCGCGTCGGCCATGGCCTTGCAGGCTGCCATCACCGGGTTCAACACGCTAAGCGCGTTCTCGGCCAGGCTGCGCAGCACCTCGGCGATGGTCTCCTTGTCCGCGGACGTGCGCGCGATCCACGGCGCCAGCTTGGCAGTGTACAGGACGGAGCCGGCCTTGTTGCGGTTGTGCCCCTCGTCCCCCATCTGCAGCGACTCGGCCAGCAGCGCGCGCAGGTCAATCCCCTCGCCGCTCAACGCCAGGGCCTCCTGCAGGACGGGGCCCAACACCTCGTTCAGCCAGCGCAGCCGGGCCAGCACCTCCGGGCTATACGCGCCGTAGCGCAGCACCTTGCCGTACCCCTCGTTCAGGTTCGAGAAGGCTCGGTTGCCGTGGGTGACGTTCTCGACGATGTACACCTGCATCGAGGGGGAGATGATCCCCGCCATCGGGCCCACCGCCGCGTGCTCGTGGCAGGGCTCCAGCGCGATCTCGCCCGCCCGCACCATGGCCTCGGCCTCGGCCTCGTCGGCCGCCAGCCCCTCGAAGATCAGCGCGCCGATGACGGCCCCGCGCAGGGGGCCCGAGGCCCGCTCCCAGGTGATGGGCGGCCCGGCGTGCAGCAGCAGGTTGTCCCGCATGCCGGGGATCACGTCGCGCGCCCGGGCTACCCCCTTCAAGATCGGCCGCGCCGAGGTCATGCGCTCCACCGCAGTAGCGTTGGCTTGTTCGATGTCAACCATGGGGTTGCTGCTCCCTGCGTCCCGATCTCATCTTGGCCAGGATGGCCATCAAGGCCTCGTTGCCGCCGGCCGGCGGCCGCCAGTCCACGTGGACGGCCGCCGCGCCCTGGGCCAACAGGCTGTGGTAGAACATCTCCAGGCCCACGTTGATGGCCGCCAAGCTGCGACCGTCCTCGCCGAAATGGGCCAGCGGCAGGGCGGGGTAGGGGTAGCGATACGGCTGCTGCAGCCGCCGGCTGACGTACTCCACCGCCGCGGCGGCGCTGCGCAGGACGGTGGCGCCCGCCTGGGCCAGCCGCTCGCCCTGCGCCGTGGCGCCCTGTGGGTCCTCGTCTGTGCCCACCACCAGCGCCGCCACCTCCAGGTCGGGCCGCGCGGCCTTGACCTCGGCGATAGCGGGCGCCAGCTCGGCGGCGGGGTCGGGATGCGCGCCGTCGCCCAGCACCACGTCCAACAGGATGAGCCCCACCTCCGGGTCGGCCGCCTCCTGTCGCAGCCGGCGCAGGCGCAGGTCGTTGTCCAGCATGGGGTGCAGCCGGCCCTGGGTGAACTCGTCCTCGCCCAGGTCCAGGATGGTGTGGGCCTGGCTGTGCAGGCTGTTGGCCAGGGCCTGCTCCGGCCGCAGCGGCGTGTTGGAGTAGAGGGGCGCCAGGACGGGCTGCAGGCCCAGCAGCACCTGCACGGCCAGGGTGCCGCCGGAGAAGAGGCCGCGCACGTAGCCGGTGATGGGCGGCCGGCCATCGCTGATCGGCGGCGCCTTCCCGGCTCGCCGCAGGTGCACGGCCAGCTCGGCCGCTTCGTCCAGGTTGGCGGCGAAGTGGAGGTTGCCCAGCCGGCGGGCGGGCGGCGGGTAGCCGATGAAGTCCACCACCACCGGCTTGCCCGTCGCCTGGGCGGCCGACAGCAGCGCGGTGGCCACGCCAGCCGCCGGCGGCTTCGACACCAGCACGATCACGTCCGTCTGGGGATCGCGCGCCAGCAGGTCCAGCCCCTGCAGCGCAGTGATGCCGCCCACCTCGGCCTTCAGGTCGCGTCCTCCCGTGCCGATGGCCTGCGAGACCCCCTCGCCCAGGGCGTGGACAGCGCTGGCCACGGCCTGGAGGCCCGTCCCCGACGCAGCCACGATGCCCACCCGCCCGCGGCGCACCCGGTTGGCAAAGCCCAGGCCCACGCCGTTGACGATGGCCGTGCCGCAGTCGGGGCCCATCACCAGCAGGCCCTTGCTGCGCGCCTGCTGCTTGAGCGCGATCTCGTCCGCCAGGGCGACGTTGTCGCTGTAGAGGAAGACGTGCTTGCCCAGGTCCAGCGCCTGCTGCGCCACCCCGGCGGCGTAGCGGCCGGGTACCGAGACCAGCACCCAGTGGGCCTCGGGCAGGGCCGACGCGGCCGCGGCCAGGCTGCGGGGGCGGTATGCGCCGGGGGCGCCGGCGGGTCCGGCGGCTCGCCGCTGCTCCAACAGGCGGTCGGCCTCGGCCAGCGCAGCGGCCGCAGCCTCGGCGTCGTCGGCCTTCACCACCACCAGCAGGTCCTCGGGGCCTGCCTCCACGCCGGCCAGGGCAAAGCCCGTGGACTCCAGCAGCTCGCGGTTGGCAGGGGTGGCCATGACCACCGCGGCGTCCACCACGCCGGGCAGCGCCGCCAGGCTGCGCTGCAGCTGCATCAGCACCACCGAGTCGTAGTAGACGCCGCGGCGGATCGCGTGCCTGCTGACCATGCTCAGTCCTCGACGAAGGCCACGGCCCGGCAGAACGCAGCCTCGCCGCCCTTGAAGAGCCAGGGGAACGCGCCCAGGATCAGCCGCCGGTTCTGCAGCTCCGGCGCGCCGATCTGGCCGCCCAGGTTCTCCACGTGAATGCAGTCCTTGGGGAAGAGCTTGTTGTGGGTGAGCTGGTAGGCCGACTCGGGGAAGAGGACGTCCAGCTGGTCGGCGCCGAACTTGGCCTCGCACTGCCGGCGCACCTTTTGCCAGTGCTCCAGGCCGCCGCGACCCAGGAAGCGGCCGATGGGCAGGTTCATGGGGTGGTCGGTGGAGACCATGTCCACGCCCCACAGGTGGATCTTCTTCTCCAGCAGCCAGTCGCAGATGCTGTAGTGGGGCCCTGGGTGGCGGTGGAGGTACTTCTCCTCGTCGGGCTCCGAGCCGAACTCGGCGTACTTGTGCCAGCCGGTGTGGATGAAGAGGATGTCGCCCTCGCGCACCTCCACCCGCTCCTCGATCATCTCCGGCGTGAAGATGTCCAGCTCGCCCAGCACGTCGCTGAGGTCCACGATCACGCCGGGGCCGTAGAGCCACTCCAGGGGGATTTGGTCAATGGTCTTGCCCCGGGTGACGAAGTGGCGCGGCGCGTCCAGGTGGGTGCCCATGTGGTTGGAGGTCATGATGTACTGCGCGTTGACGCCGTGCTCCGCCTTGCGCTTGATGTACTTGACCTCGAAGGGCGGGTAGAAGGGCCAGAAGGAGCAGTCCTGGTTGAGAGGTTGGGAGAGGTCGTAAAGCTTCATTGCTTCGTCCTTTCTGGGGGTGGCAGGGGGAAAGGGGCGCTACTTTTCCTGCACCAGGCGCACCAAGACCACGAACAGCAACATGCTCAGCGCGCCCAGCACGAAGTAGACGACGCTCTTCTGCTTTTCAGGGGGGATGTAGTCGGAGGCCAGGTCGCTGGCCACGTCCTTGGCGGTGCGCATGGCAACGCGCGCCGCAGAGGGCGGGGGCGGCGCGGCGTGGGGCGGAGGGGGAGGGGCAGCGGAGGGCGCAGCCGGAGCCGGCTCGGCGGAAGGAGCCTCGGCGGCCGGAGCAGGCTCGGCCGCGGCGACCTCGGCGGCGGCTGGCTCAGCGGCGGGCGGCGGGGCCATGCGGGCCTGGATCTGCGCGTCCAGCGCCTCCAGGCCCTGGCGGGTGAGGGACTTGGCCGAGCTCTCCAGCAGGCGCTGGCCGACGTTGGCGATCCGGCCGCCCACGTCCACGTCGCCGCTGTAGGTCATCACCGTGGCGTTGCCGTCGGCCGCCAGCTCCCAGCTGCCGCTGCCGGAGATGAAGCCCGGCGCGCCGCGGCCGTCCACCTTCATCACGCAGCGCTCCGGCCGCACGGCCTCCAGCAGCTCGATCTTGCCGCTGAACTTGCCCTGCACCGGCCCGACGCGCACGTCCATGACGCCCACGTACTCGGTCTCGCTGATGCGCTCCAGCTTCTCGCCGCCGGGCAACGCCCTGCCCATGACCTCGGGGTCCATGATGGCGTCCCAGACCACCTCGCGAGGGGCTTGAAAGGTGTAGCTGCCTTCGATGCGCATGGAAGTTGCTCCGGAGTTAAGGGTCTGAACACGGTCGAGCGGCCCGCCGCGGCGGTCGGGCCGACGGGCCGGCCTACCGGCCGGCCGGTAGGCCGGCCGCGCGACGCGCCTTCGCCTCCTGCACCAGCTCGAACAGCCGGTTGGGGCTGAGGGGGATCTCGTTGATCTCGATGCCGTACTCGGCCAGCGCGTCCTCCACGGCCTGGGCGAAGAGGGGCCCCACAGGGATGCAGCCGGCCTCGCCCGCGCCCTTGACGCCCATGGGGTTGAGGGGCGACGGGGTCTCCACGTGGTCCATCTCTACTCTGGGCACCACGTCCGCCGTGGGGATCAGGAAGTCCATGAGGGAGGCGTTCAGGAGCTGGCCGTTCTCGTCCCAGTGCAGCTGCTCGTAGAAGGCGTTGCCGATGCCCTGGGCCACGCCGCCCTGGATCTGCCCCTCCAGGATCATGGGGTTGATCACCTTGCCGCAGTCGTGCACCACCACGTAGCGCTTGATCTGCACCTGCATGGTCTCGATGTCCACCTCGACGATGATGCCGTGGACGCCGCTGGCCGTGGCCCCGCGCTCGGGACCGAAGTAGTCGGTGGCCTCCAGGCCGGGCTCAGTGCCGGACCTGACCGCGCCGCGCAGGGGGTTGGCGCGGCGGGCCAGCTCGCCCAGGCTGATGGCCTTGTGGGGCGCTCCCTTGACGCGCGCCCAGCCGTCCACCAGCTCGATCTCCTCCTCCGGCACCTCCAAGACCTCGCTGGCCTTCTGCAGCGCCTTCTTGCGCACCTGCACCGCGGCCGAGTAGACGGCGCTGCCGGCCACCACGGCCCCGCGGCTGGCGAAGGTGCCGGCGCCCCAGTAGAACTCGGCGGTGTCGCCGGTCACCAGGCGTATCCGCTCCACCGGCACGCCCAGCTGCTCCGCCACGATCTGGGCGAAGGAGGTGAAATGGCCCTGCCCCTGGGTGCCAATGCCGGTGGCGACGCTGACCCGGCCGCTGGTCTCCACGGTGACGCGCGCGCCCTCGTAGGGGCCGATGCCGGTGCCCTCCACGTAGGTGACGATGCCGATGCCCACGTGCTTGCCCTGGGCCCGCAGCCGGGGCTGCTCCTCCTCGACGAACTGCTTGTAGCCGATCAGCTCCACCACGCGGTCCAGGGCGGGCTCGTAGTTGCCGCTGTCGTAGGTCAGGGGCGCGAAGTCCTGGAAGACGATCACGTTGGGGTAGGGGAACATGTCGGGGCGGATCAGGTTGCGCCGGCGGATCTCCACCCGGTCAATGCCCAGCTCCTTGCTGGCCGCGTCCAGGAGGCGCTCCATGACGAAGACGCCGTGCTGCCGGCCCGCGCCGCGATAGGGGGTGACGATGGGCTTGTTGGTGAACACCGACTTGAACTCGGTGTAGTAGTTGGCGATGTCGTACTGGCCCAGCAGGGTGCACTGGCTGTTGATGGGCACCGTCAGGCCGTAGGGCGCGTAGGCGCCGGCGTCGTGCAGGAAGACGTCCTTCACACCCAGGATGCGGCCGTCGCGGGTCAGAGCGATCTCGGCCTCGTGGATCTGGCTGCGCTCCTGGGTGGTGGCGAAGAAGTTCTCGCGGCGGTCCTCGATCCACTTCACCGGCCGGTTGAGCTTGCGGGCCAGCCAGGGGATCAGCACCTCCTCGGGGTAGAACATCATGATCTTGGGCCCGAAGCCGCCGCCGATGAAGGGCGCGATGACCCGCACCTGGTGCTCGGAGAGGCCGAGCATGGCCGCCAGGCCGTTGCGGATGGGGATGGGGGCCTGGGTGGTGTCCCAGATCGTCATCTGCTCGGCCTTGGCGTCCCAGTGGGCTACGACCCCGCGGTTCTCCATGGCCACAGCCGTGCCGCGGTCGTAGACGTAGCGCCGCTTGATGACCACGTCCGCTCGCTCCACAGCCGAGGCGTAGTTGCCCTTCTCCTGGATCACGTGCGCGTTGAGGTTGGTCCCCAGGTCGTCGTGGATCAGGGGCGCGCCGGGAGCCAGCGCGTCCTCCAGCTTGACCACGGCCGGCAGCGGCTCGTAGTCCACGTAGACCCGCTCGGCCGCGTCCTCGGCCAGGTAGCGGCTCTCGGCCACGACGACGGCGATGGGCTCGCCCACGTGCCGCGCCTTGTCCTTGACCAAGGGCACCTGGGTGCGGATGTTGAAGACCAGCCGCTGGATGGGCGGAGGCGGCACCAGCAGCGGCCCCGGCCGCCAGTAGTCGCCCAGGTCGTAGGCCGTGAAAACGGCGACCACGCCCGGCATCCGGCGCGCCTCCGACACGTCCACCCCGCGCACCCAGGCGTGGGCGTAGTCGCTGCGCACAAAGGCCACGTGTAGCATGCCCGGCAGGTCCACGTCGTCGGTGAAGAGCGCCTGACCCGTCAAGAGCCGAGGGTCCTCGTTGCGCTTGATCGGCTTGCCGAAATAGGTGGTGCTGGTGGTGGTCATAGTGGGTTGGAGGATGGGTAAACGGGTGGGTCGTAAACGGGAAAACCGGTCCGGCGCTGCCGGGAGGCCGAAGGTTGCCCTGCGCCGGCTTACGTATCCGCCGACCGGGTAACCGCCGCGGCCCGCATCATCCGCGCCGCCAGCAGGGCCGCCTCCACGATGCCCTGGTAGCCGGTGCAGCGGCAGAGATTGCCGGACAGCACCTCGCGGACCTCGGCCTCGGTGGGGAAGGGGTTCTCCGCCAGGAAGGGCACCAGGGTCATGATGAAGCCGGGAGTGCAGAAGCCGCACTGGAGGCCGTGCTTCTCGCGGAAGGCAATCTGGATGGGGTGCATCTCCTCGGGGTCGCTGCCCGACTGCCAGTCGGGCGCCAGGCCCTCGATGGTGGTGATCTCGTGGCCGTGGGCCTGCACCGCGAACATCAGGCAGGAGCGCACCGCCTGGCCGTCCAGCAGGACCGTGCAGGCGCCGCACGCGCCGTGCTCGCAGCCCACGTGGGTGCCGGTCAGGCGCAGCTCGTGGCGCAGGAAATCGCTCAGGAGCATGCGCGCTTCCACCGTGCGCTGGTACGGAATGCCGTTGACTTTGAGGGAGATGGTGTGGGTGGACATGGTTGGCGTCTTGCGTGGTTTCTTGTCACCGTTGACCGTTCACCGTTCACTGTTTACCGTTCACCGTTCACCGAACCGCCCGCAGCCCGCTCGAAGGCCTTGGTGAGGGTGCGCCGGGCCAGCACCTGGCAGAGGTGACGGCGGTAGGCAGCGGAGGCGTGGATGTCGGCCACCGGGTCGAGGTCCAGGGTGGCGGCGGTTTCGGCGGCCTGGGCGATCAGCTCGGGCGTGGGCCGTTGGCCCTGCAGCAGCGCAGCCGCTTTTGGCGCGGGCGTCGGGCCCTCGCCTACGCTCAGGTAGACCAACCTGGCCTGCTGGCAGCGGCCGGCGGCGTCCAGCACCACGACGGTGGCCAGGCCGGCCATGGCGTAGTCGCCCGGCCGCCGAGCCACCTCGTCGAAGGCGTAGCCGGCCCGCGGGGGCATGGGCGGGAAGACCACCTCGGTGAGCAGCTCGCCCGGCCGCAGGTCGGTGGCGAACAGCCCCACGAAGAAGTCCTTGGCCGCCACCCAGCGCTCGCCCTTCTGGCTGACCAGGCGAAAGCGAGCGTCCAGCGCCACGGCCACGGCCGGCAGCTCGGCGGCGGGGTCGGCGTGGGCCAGGCTGCCGCCGATGGTGCCGCGGTTGCGGATCTGGTGATGGGCGATGTGGGGCATGGTCTCGTGCAGCAGCGGCGCGTGCTGCGCCACCAGCGGGTCGTGCTCCACCGTGCTGTGGCGGGTCATGGCGCCGATGTGCAGGCTGCCGTCGGGGCCTAGTCGGATGTAGGAGAGCTCGGGGATGTTGTTGAGGTCAACCAGCACGGCCGGCTGAGCCAGGCGGAAGTTCATGGTGGGGACCAGGCTCTGGCCGCCCGCCAGCGGCTTGGCGTCGGAGCCGTGCTGGGCCAGGAGGGAAAGGGCTTCGCGCAGGGAGGTGGGGGCGAAGTAATCGAAGGGAGCCGGCTTCATAGGACGTTCGACTGCACTCCTTCGGGCCGGAAAATAGCCGATCGAGCCAGCTTCGGCGGATCACGGGGGATCGGGTGAGCGCGAGTATGCCAGAAGCGTGGAGGTTTGTCAAGCGCAAAAGTGAGGATGTGAGCCTTGCGCCAGCCTACGCTGTTGGGCATCATTCGGCAAACCGGGTTGCCCAGATCGCTGTTCGAGACCGAATGAGGATCGTCCGCACGACGTGAAAGGCGGCGTCCATCCGTG
>JANWYQ010000056.1 GCA_025055015.1 Caldilineales bacterium | reverse complement strand
AGCCGGGCCGAGGCGTTGGACCACCTGCGGGCGGTCTCCAACGCGGCCCAGCGGCCGCTGATCTTCCTCAGCGGCGGCGCAACCGATGAGGTCTTCCTGGAGGGGCTGGCGCTGGCAGGAGAGGCGGACGCCCGCTTCGCTGGCGTGGCCTGTGGCCGCGCCACCTGGCAGGACGCCGTCGCCGTCTACGCGCAGCGGGGTTTGGCCAGCCTGGAGGCCTGGCTGGCCGACGAGGGGGTGCGGCGGGTGCTGGCCATCAACGACGCTCTCACGGCCCATGCCACGCCCTGGTGGGGGTGAGAGGCCCTCCTGGCTCGACGTCGGACAGAATTCGCCCTCTGCCGCTCGCTATCCAACTATCTAGCGAGGTATTCTTTTCAGGGGCGGCTACCCCGCCCCCTCCGCAACCGGCAGGCGCAGCAGGAACGTCGCGCCGTGCTGGCCGTCGCTCTCCACGGCCACCGAGCCGCCGAAGCGCGCCGTCAGCGTGCGCACCCACCACAGCCCGAAGCCCAGCTTACCGGCGTGGACCTTGCGGCCGGAGAAGTTGAAGTCGAAGATGCGCTCGTGCAGCTCCGGCGGGATGCCCGGGCCCGTGTCGCTCACCGCCACCTCCACCCACGGGCCCCGCCGCACGCCCCTCACGGTGATCACCCCGCGGCCCTCCATGGCCGTGGCCGCGTTCTCCAGCAAGTTGGCAAAGACCAGCGCCAGCCGCCGCGCGCCGGCCATCACCGGCGGCAGTGCCTCCAGCCCTTCGCTGCGCAGCGCCACGCCGGCCGGCAGGGGATGGCTCGCCAGCGCGTCGGCCAGGCTGGCCGCCACCGACACCGGCTGCAGGTTGATGGGCCGCAAGTGGTCCAGGCTCTCCCGCATGACGGCCATGGCCTCCTCGGCGCTGCGGCGGATCTCCTCCAGGTTGGCCGCCAGGTAAGGCTCCCCCTGCACCAGGGCGGCGCACTTGTCCTGAATGCCCTCCACCCGCACGGGGATGGTGCCCACCTTGTTGTTGACCCGGTGCAGCAGGTTGGCGGCGATGTCTCCCATCGCGGCGAAGGTCTCGGCCAGCGCGCGCTGCTCCTCGGCCTGGCGCAGGGCCTCGCGGCGGCGGGCCTCCTGCACGGCCAGCGCCGCGTGGTGCGCCAGGCAGGTGAGCACCTTCTTGTCCCACTCCGACTCGGCGAAGGAGCGTTCGTCCCCCTCGCTGGCAATCACGATGAACGCGCCCACGGGCACGGCGTCGGCGCCGGCCGCCAGGGGCGCCACCAGCGCGCTGCGCCAGCCCTGGGCCCGGGCCAGGTCTCGGCGCTGAAAGCGGAGGTCGGTGCGCACGTCCTCGCTGACCACCGGCCGGCGGCTCAGCATGGCCTCGCCGGTCAGGCTGCCGGCCAGCGGGATGCGCTCCCCGCGGCGGTAGCCGGCGTTGGCCGCCTGCAGCACCAGGTGCTCCCCGCTCTCGTCCAGCACCCAGATGTTGGCCACGGGCACGTTGAGCAGGTCGCAGGCTAAATCCACCAGGTGGTCGAACACCGCCTGGGGCGGCTGGCTCAGGAGCCGCTCGGCCACCTCCTGCAGCGCGTCCAGCAGCCGCACCTCCTGGATGGCGATCACCGCCTGGGTGGCCAGCGCCTGCAGCAGATGGCGGTCCTGCTCGCTGAACGCAGCAACCTCCGGGCTCTCCAGGTTCAACACCCCCTCCAGCCGGCCGCCGGCGCCGATCAACGGCACCGCCAGCTCCGAGCGCATGGCCAGGCCGTGGTCCAGCGGATAGTAGATGCGGTTCCAGGGGTTGGCCTGTAGGTCGGGGATGAGCAGGGGGCGGCGGTGCTTGGCCACCCACCCCATGATGCTGGTGGTGTTGATGGGCAGCGCCTCCACCGCCGGCTGGCGCAGCCCCTCGCCTGCCACGGCTGCGCTGATCAGCTTGCGGCCGCTCTTGTCCACCAGGCGGAAGATGCCGTAGCGCGCGCCGGTCACCTCCAGCGCCATCTGCAGGATGGCCTCCAGGGTGTCCCGCAGGTTGAGACGGGAGGAGATCAGCAGGTCGGCGCGGCGCAGGCGCTCCAGCTCCTCCTCGGTGCGGGCCAGGCTGCGCTGCACCTGGCGGAGCTGGCGGGCCTGGTGCAGCGCCATGCCCGCCTGGTTGGCCAGGTTGGCCAGGGCCGCCTGCGCCAGGGGATCCAACCCAGGCCCTGCGCTCGCTTCGCGCAAAGCTAGGCAGAGCACGGCCACCGGCCGATCGGCGGCCAGGAGGGGATAGCAGCGAACCTGCAGCGTAGCCTCTCCGACGGCAGCCGGCTCCGCGGCTTCCGCCCCGTGGGTGAGGCTGCGCGCCGCCAGGCTGCGAACCATGGCCAGGTCTAGGGCACCGGCCGCGTCGAGCGCGCCCACGCCGATGGGCTCCGGCTCCAGGGACCGGCCGTCTGCGGTCGTCAGCCACACGGCAGCGCCGGCCGCAGCGCTCAGCTCGACTGCGGCCTCGGCCACCAGCCGCGCGGTTGCGGCCAGGTCGGCCTCGGGGCTGAAGGCCGCCCGGTTGATAGCCGCAGCGACCTGGTTGAGCCGGTGGAGCAGGTCGAGAGGGTTGGACGTCATAGCTCGGTCGAACGGCTGCTGCCCTGGCGTGCCCTCGCCCTAGCGCCCCTGAAAGGCCGGCGGCCGGCGCTCCAGCTTGGCCCGGATGCCCTCCTGCACGTCCGCGGTGCCGATGAGGGTGGACTGGGCCAGGGCCTCCAGCTCCATCAGCGTCAGCTTGTCCAGGTGGGCGCCGCGGTCAATCACCTTCTTGGCCAGGCCCACGGCCAGGGGCGCGCAGCGCCGCAGCTCGGCCGCCCAGGCCAGCCCGCGCGACAGCAGGTCGCCCGCCGGCGCCACCTCGTGCACCAGGCCGATCTCGTATGCCCGCCGCGCGTCCACCCGCCGCGCCAGCATGATCAACTCCTTAGCGTGGGGGATGCCCACGGTGCGCACTAGGCGGGTGGTGCCCCCCACGTCGGGGATCAAGCCGATCTCCACCTCCTGGATGGCCAGCACCGTGTCCTCCGCGGCGATGCGGAAGTCCGCGGCCAGCACCAGCTCCAGCCCCATGCCGAAGCAGTAGCCGTGGAGCAGGGCGATCACCGGCTTCTCCAGCGCCTCCAGGCGGTTGAACACGCCCTGCAGCCGCGCCACCAGGCGCCGGAACTGGGGGCCGTCCAGGGCCGTGATGCCGGCCTGCAGCAGCGAAGTCAGGTCAATGCCGGCGGAGAAGCAGCGGCCGGCGCCGTGGAGCAGCACGCAGCGCACCGCCGGATCGGCGGCGGGCTCCAGGGCTGCGTCCAGCGCGTCCATCATCTCCAGGGAGAGGGCGTTGAGCTTGTCGGGCCGGTTGAGGGTCACCACCAGGGCGTCCTCCCGGCGCTCGGCCAGGACGAGGGGAGAGGGTGCGGTCATTGGGGCGTCTCCTGGGGAGGCAGGCTCAGCAGCGCCGCCAGGCGGTCCACGTAGTCGGCCAGCACCGCGAAGGTCTCCTCCACCGGCTGCGGCGAGGCCAGGTCCACGCCGGCCGCGGCCAGCGCGTCCAGGGGATAGCGGGAGCCGCCGCTGCGCAGGAAGTGGAGGTAGCGGTCCGCCGCGCCGGGCACGCCGTCCAGCACGCGGCGGGCCAGGGCGTGTGCGCCGGCGATGCCGGTAGCGTACTGGTAGACGTAGTAGTCCATGAACATGTGGCCGAAGGTGGCCCACTGGATGCCGACGCGCGGCCGGTCAATGGTCATGGCCGGCCCGTAGGCCTCGGTGAACAGGTCGGCCAGCAGCTCGATCATCTCGTCGGCGGTGAAGGGCCGCCGTTGCTCGGCGCGCTGGTGCACCGCCAGCTCCCACTGAGCCAGCGTGGGCATCACCAGGAAGTAGCGGTGGAAGTTGCTCATGGCCTCCTCCAGCAGCGCGATCTGCAGCGCCGGGTCGCCGCCGTTGCGCAGCAGGTGGGCGCGCACCATGGCCTGGTGGAAGTTGGAGGCCACCTCGGCGGCGAAGAGGCTATAGCGCGCGTAGAGGATGGGCTGCGACTGCCAGCTGAGGTAGGAGTGCATGGAGTGGCCTAGCTCGTGGGCCAGGGTGCTGAGGCTGAACACGTCGTCGGCGTAGCTCATGTTGATGAAGGGGTAGCTACCCGGCGCGCCGGCCGAGAACGCGCCTGCGCGCTTGCCTCGGCAGGGGTACACGTCCACCCAGCGCTCCTCCAGGCAGCCCCGGCGTACCGTCTCCACGTACTCCTCGCCCAGGGGGGCCAGCCCTTCGCAGATCCAGGCCACCGCCTGCTCGTAGGGGATGGTCGGCGTCTGGCCGGTCAGCGGCGCCCAGACGTCGTAGGGGTAGAGGGCGTCCACGCCCAGGGCGCGGCGGCGCAGGGCCCAGTAGCGGTGCCAGGTGGGCAGGTGGCGACGGTAGGTGGCGATGAGGTTGTGGAACACCTCCACCGGGATGTTGTTGGCGAAGAGGGCCATCTCCAGGGTGGAGCGATGTCCGCGGGCGCGCATCAGGAAGACGTTCTGGCTGACCGAGGTGTTCAGGTTGGTGGCCAGGGTGTTCTTGAAGGCCAGGTACTGGTCGGCGTAGCTCTCCCAGGCGGTGCGCCGCGCAGTGCGGTCGGGGCTGCGCAGGATGCGGTCGAGGGTGCCCTGGGACACGGGCAGCTCCTGGCCGTCGGCCGTGCGCGCGGGGGCGAAGCGGAACTCGGCGTTGGTGAGCACGCTGTGCACGGCGCGGCTGCCGCTGAAGGGGTCGGCCAACAGGCCCAGCAGCGCCTCCACCTCGGCCGAGCGCACGTGGGCTGCCTTGCGGAAGAGGTCGTCCAGGTAGTGGTCCAGGTAGGCGATGGGCGGATACTCGGCCAGCCACCGGCTCAGGGTCTCCCGGCCGATGGCCAGCAGCTCCGGCTCCACGTAGGCCACCGCGGCGCGCAGCTGGGCCATCAGGCTCTGGGCCTGGCTCAGGCGGCGGGCTGCGGCCTGGTCTGCGGTGTCCACGGCCTGGGCCATGGTGGCGTAGGCCATCAGACGGCCGACGCGGCCCACGAGCGCCTGGATCGCCTCCATGGCCTCGGCCAGCACCGCCGGCCCCTCGGCCAGGCGTCCCTGGAAGCGGCTTAGCGCGGGCAGCGCAGCGGCCACCGCCTCCAGCTCCGCCTCCCAGTCGGCCACGGTGGGGAAGACGCTCTCGGCGTTCCAGGTGTAGCGGGGGTCTATCTCGCTGTGGTGGGGCAGGGCAGGCTGTGGCAAAGGGGTGTCCTTTCTAGCCGGACAATTTTCGCTCTGGCGGCATTGGGCTGCGCTGGCCACAGGCCGCACACGTGACCGTGACGCGCTTGCCGACGGAGGCCGCTTTGAAGCGCACTCCGGCTAACTCCCATCAGGAGTGGGTCGCTCCCCTTCGGGGGCAGCGGACCAGCCGGCGGTTCTGGGAACTCGTGCAGGACTCCCGGTCCATCCTGGGAAAGCTCGGGGCGATGCCCGGGTCATCGGTGATCATGAGCGGTCCAGAGAAAAGCTCAGCTTTGTCAAAGTATGGCACAGGTTGGCGATGCGGGCAAAACAGCTGCCAGGAGGCGGAGAGACACGGGTGTAGACGCCCTGTAGCGCAACTCCGCAAGAGTTGCGCTACGGCTGCTGGGTCAGGACCAGCACCGACGCGCTTAGCTTGCCTGGCTGGGCTGCCCGCATGGCCTCCACGGTGGCGCAGGGGCGGCTCAGTAGACCGCTCAAGGCCCTATGCGGCCAGGTGGGGCTGCGAGGCGGGCTGCACGGCGGGCAGCAGCTCGGCCGGCGAGCACACACGGTCGGGGAAGCGGCCTACACAGGACAGGGCTCAGGGGCGCCCGGTCGGACCGGCTCCCTCGCTCCAGGGCAGGCCCACCACGGCCGCCACCGCCCGCCGCCACGAGTCCCCCTCTGCGCCGAAGCCCTCGTCCCGAAACCGGTAGTCGTTCTTGCGGATGAACTCCTGCAGCTCGTTGCGCAGCCCCTCGTACACGGCCAACTGGCTCGCCCGCAGCCGCTGCCACTGCTGCGGGGCAGCCGCGTCGAAGGCCTGGCGCAGATGGCCGTAGCACAGCCCGCCTGCGGCCACAAAGGCCTGGGCCACCTCGGCGCGGTCTAGCGCGTTCAGCAGGACGGCCAGGTAGCGTTGGGTGGCCTCCGCCTCCGCCTCGCACGCCGGGCAGGGCTGCGATGGGGACGGCAGGGATGTGCCCTCCTCGCTGCCCTTGAACAGCGCCAGGAGGCCGCCGGACTTGCCGCTGCCCTGCACCGCCTGTTCCAGCACGCCCAGCACGTCCCGGTAGACGATGGCCACGCCCAGGGAGCTGCCACGCATGCCGGCCAGCGCCCACGCGTGTTGCCGGCATAGGCCGTGGGAGGCCTGGAGCCGATTGCGCAGGCCGGGGTCGTTGACGCTCTCATAGCTGAAGCTGTCCAGGTAGCGATAGCCGGCGCGGTGGCTAAGCCAGCACAGCGCGCAGCCGCCGCCGCGCAGCGCCTCCTGCAGCTCGAACTCTGTGGTGTGCTGTTGTGCCATAGGGCTATCCCTCGCCAGAGGTGATCTGGGCCAGCGCGTCCGTCGCCGCACGGCGCAGCACGGCCGAGGCCCGCCGGTCGGCCAAGACCCGGCGCAGGGCCGCCTCCGCCTGGGGGCCGCCGATCTTGCCCAGGGCCGCAGCCGCCTCCCCGCGCACGTAGACGTCGGCCGAGCTGTCCATCGCTTCGATCAACGCTGCCACAGCCCGACCGTCGCGGCGCAGGCCTAACACGTAGGCTGCGCGGCGCTGGGTGAAGGGCTCCGGGTGGCGCAGGGCCGCGATGAGCTTGACGGTGTAGTCGTCTTCGTTGAAGGCTGTCAGGTCGGCGCCGCAGCGGGGGCAGATGCGCATGTCTGCCTCCAGCTCGGCCCAACAGGAGGGGCAGTAGACCACCATTGCGGTAACAGGTTGTCGCCGACGAAGCCGCCAAGGCCGATGAAAGGCGCGTCTTTCAGGGCGAACTACACGGCGGTTGGCCGGCTCCGGCGCGGGAACCAGAGGATCAGCAGCGCCGCCGCAGTCATGGCTAAGCCGGCGCCGAATAGGAAGGGCGCTGCCGGCCCGAAGCCTGGCCAGGGGCCAACCCCTTGCCACAGAACGCCGGCGATCAGGCTGGCCGGAAAGGCGGCCAGGCCCACGGCGGCGTTGTAGAGGCCGTAGGCAGAGCCGCGCTGCGCGGGCGCCACCAGGTCGGCCACCAGCGCCTTGGCCACGCCCTCGGTCAGGCCGTAGTATACGCCGTAAAGGGCGAACAGCGCAACCACTTGCCAGGCTGCGCCGGCCAGGGCGAATCCCAGGTAGATGGCTGCGTAGGCCAGCCAGCCGCCCACCATCACCCGCCGCCGGCCGACGCGGTCAGAGAGGACGCCGGCGGGCGCGGACACCGCGGCATAGACCAGGTTGAACAGGGCCAGCGCGGCCATCACCCCCGCCACGCTCAGGCCGGCGTGCTGGGCGCGCAGCACCAGGAACGCGTCGGAGGAGTTGCCCAGGGTGAAGAGCACCACGATGGCCAGCAGGCGCTTGAAGCGCACGTCGAAGCCCGCCAGGGAGAAGCGCGGCCGCTCGCCCCGCTCCTTGATGGGCACGTTGACCGCGCCCAGGGCCAGCACCAACACGGCCAGCACCGCAGGCGGGATGCTGAAGAGCACCACGGTGTGGAAGGTGCTGCGGTCCAGGCTGAGCGCGCTGCCCTGCAGGGCGTAGACGATGCCCAGGGCGATCAGCAGCCCCACGGTGGCGCCGGCGGTGTCGCCCGCTCGGTGCAGGCCGAAGGCCAGGCCGCGGTGGTGGGAGTCCACGCTGTCGGCCACCAGCGCATCGCGCGGGGCGGTACGGATCCCCTTGCCCACGCGGTCGGCGAAGCGCACGCCCAGCACCGTCGCCCAGGAGTTGGCCAGCAGCAGGAAGGGCTTGGCCAGGGTGGAGAGGCCATAGCCGGCCACTGCCAGCCACTTGCGGTCGCCGATGCGGTCGCTGAGCCAGCCGGAGAAGACCTTGAGCAGGCTGGACGTGGTCTCGGCGATGCCCTCGATCAAGCCGATGACGCCGGTGCGCACGCCCAGGATGTTGGCTAGGAACAGGGGCAACAGGTGCACCAGCATCTCGCTGGAGATGTCGGTGAGGAAGCTGGTGGCCGTTGCCACCCAGACGTTGCGCGGCAGAGTGCGCAGGGAAGAAGGAGCAGATGCTTCGGATGCACGGTTCATAGGTGATGCTTGTCCTGAAAGTGGATCTGGTGTCAATCCGATCAGCCGGGGGAGGGCGCGGGACGTCTGCTGAGGCGTCTGGCTCTGCGGCGCGCAATCAAGTCGCCGGGTTGGGGACTGCCGGTCCTTGGCTCATCGGCGAGGCTTTTTCTGTCCGGCATTGCTCCAAAAACAAAGCCTCTACCAGAACAAGGGTCCGGTAGAGGCTATCAGTCGTAAGACAGATCGGATCCGAGATCCCGGGGAGCCTCATCCCCGTGCCGCTCAGCGCTGATCAAGCGACGCCGCAATTATACCACAGCCGCAGCGCAGTAGCCAAAGCGAGCCGCTCACGTCTCCCCTAGAAGCCCGTAGCGGAACAGCGGCTGTGCTTGGAGGGTCTTGCGCTGTACCCACCGCACGGGCTCACCCGGCTCGGCCACGGCCACGTCAATGGGCCCGCCGCACGTCACCGACGCGCCCGGCGCCATGGTGATGCCGTCGGTGAAGCGCAGCATGTGCACCGTGGTCTGCACCAGCAGGGTGGCGAGGTCCACCGCGTCCTGCAGCGTCATGGCCCAATAGTCAATGTTGAACTCCAGCGGACCCTTGTCCAGCGCAGCGCGCAGCGCCGGGGTGATGCCCTCCAGCTCCAGCAGCCGGGGGTCATAGCCGCGGATCAGGCGGCTGATCACCGCCGGATAGCCCCGCCAGCTCATGCCCGGCTTGCGGTCCGTGGACTGGCGCTCGTAGTACTCCCCCTCGGGCACGTAGACCTCGAAGAGACGGCCCGCGCGACTGCCGGGGTCGTAGCCGCCTACCATCAGCGCCACGGCATAGTTTCCTTCGGCCACCGGCTTGCTCAGCCCCTGTTGCACCGAGGCCAGATACTGCTGGTGCAGGTGCGCGCCCAGCCGCCGGGCCGTCTCCTCCACCGACAGGGTCTGGCCCTGGATGCCCACGATGAAGTCTTTGACGTGGCTGTAGATGCTGCGGCCGTCCAGAAAGGCCCAGCCCCAGGCGGCGGCCATCACGTGCGGGCCGACGGTGAACAGCTTGTGCGCGTTGTCGGAGTTAACCCGCAGGTCTCCCCGAGAGTTGGTGTAGGTCTGGCGGCTGTCGGCGGCGATGACCATGCCCTCCGGCACGGTCACGGTGATCACGATGGTCATGGGGCACCTCCTTAACTTCTGTCCTGGCGCCAGGGAAGATGACTTGGGCGCAGCGCGAAGGTCATCGGTTACACTGAGGAACACCGCCCATGGCCGGTAGTTGCGACCGGCCGCGCGTCGGCGCCCGGCTGCCGGCGGCGCGCCTGAGGGCCGGGAACGGCGGCAAGGTAAACGGGCAGTTTCTGGCGAAATAGGCTTTTCGGCCGAGAAGGTTGACAGCACCTCATCGGCGGTGGTATCATGGCGCACCGACCCAAACCGTTGATCATGGCTGACAGCCCTGCGCTAGCAAAGTCCCTCGCGGAGGTCCTCATGGCCACAGAGAAAACCGTCGTGGCGGCTGCGCTGGGCGAGTGCGTCCACGTGGCGGGGGTGATGAACTTTCTGCGCCTGGCCGAGGCGGCCGGCTGGCGCACGGTCTTCCTCGGGCCGGCCGTGCCCATCGAGCAGGTGGTAGAGGCCGCGCGCGCCGAGCGCGCCGACCTGGTGGGGGTCTCCTACCGCCTGACGCCGGAGACCGGCGAGCGGCTGCTGGCGGAGTTCGCCGAGGCCGCCGACAGCCTGCGGGAGCGCGGGGTGCGCTTCGCCTTCGCCGGCACGCCGCCGGTGGCTCAGCGGGCCCGCGCCCTGGGCTTCTTCGAGCAGGTCTTCGACGGCAGCGAGCCCCCCGACGCGGTCCTGGCCTACGTCAAGGGGCATGCTGTCGGCGCCGGAACCGTCGAGGACTTTCCCCAGTCCACGGTAGCCCGCATCGCCTGGAAGGCGCCCTTCCCGTTGCTGCGCCATCACTTCGGCCTGCCCAGCCTGGAGGCCACCGTGGCCGGCATCCGCCAGATCGCCGAGGCCCACGCCTTGGACGTGATCTCGCTGGGGGTAGACCAGGACGCGCAGGAGAACTTCTTCCACCCCGAGCGGCAGGACCCCCGGCGCCGCGGGGCAGGCGGCGTGCCGGTGCGCAGCGCCGACGACTACCGCGCGCTCTACGCGGCCAGCCGCTGCGGCAACTACCCCCTCCTGCGCACCTACTCCGGCACCGACGACTTCCTTCGCCTGGCCGAGGTGTACGTCGAGACCATCCACATCGCCTGGGCTGCGGTGCCCCTGTTCTGGTTCAACCGCATGGACGGCCGCGGGCCGTGGGACCTGGCGGGGTCCATCGAACAGCACCAGGCTCTCATGCGCTGGTACGGCGGGCGGGGCATCCCCGTGGAGCTGAACGAGCCCCACCATTGGGGCATGCGGGACGCGCCCGACGTGGTGTTCGTGACGGCCGCCTACCTCTCGGCCTACAACGCGCGGGCGTGTGGCGTGCGCGACTACATCGCCCAGCTTATGTTCAACAGCCCGCCCGGCCTCTCCGATGCCATGGACCTGGCCAAGATGCTGGCGTGCCTGGAGATCATCGCGCCCTTAGCCGGCGACGACTTCCGCATCTGGCGCCAGACCCGCACCGGCCTGCTGAGCTATCCGCTGGACCCGGCGGCTGCGCGCGGCCACCTGGCGGCCAGCGTCTACGTGCAGATGGCCGTTCGCCCGCACATCGTCCACGTGGTCGGCCACACCGAGGCCCACCACGCGGCCACGGCCGAGGACGTCATCGAGGCCTGCGGCCTGGCGCGGCGGGCCATCGCCAACGCGCTGGCCGGCGCGCCCGACATGACTGCGGATCCCAAGGTGCAGGCCCGCAAGGCCCAGCTGGTGGAGGAGGCCCAGCTCACCCTGGCCGCCATCCGCCGCCTAGCCGCCCCCGGCGTAGCCGATCCCCTGGCCGACGCGGACACCTTGGCGCAGGCCGTCACTAGCGGCATCCTGGACGCACCCCACCTGCGCAACAACCCCTACGGCCGCGGCCAGGTGCGCACCCGCATCGTGGACGGCGCATGCGTGGCCGTGGATGAGCGCGGCCGCGTCCTCAGCGAGCGCGAGCGGCTGCGACAGCTTGGCCTGTGAAAGGACAACCACCATGACCACTCCTCCCATGCGCTACACGGTGGTGGGCGCCGGCAACGGCGGCAAGGCCATGGCAGCCCACCTGGCGCTTAAGGGCTTCGCCGTGACCCTTTACAACCGCACGCCGCAGAACGTGGAGGCCGTCCGAATGCGCAAGGGGATTGACCTGGACGGCCCGGACCCGGCGCTGCGCGGCTTCGGTCGGTTAGCAGAGGTCACGTCGGACCTCAAGACTGCCTTGGACCACGCCGACATCGTGATGGTGGTGGTGCCGTCGTCGGCCCACGCAGACCTGGCCCGCGCGGCCGCGCCCTACCTGCGCGATGGCCAGATCGTGGTGCTGCACCCGGGCCGCACCCTAGGCGCGCTGGAGTTCGCCAAGGCGCTGCGGGATCGCGGCTGCACGGCCGACGTGACGGTGGCGGAGACGGAGACCTTCATCTACGCCAGCCGCTCCGACGGGCCGGCCCAGGCGCGCATCTTTCGAGTGAAGGAGGCAGTGCCCTTGGCGGCGCTCCCCGCCACCCGCACGGCTGCAGTGTTGCAGGCCCTAGAGCCGGCCTATCCCCAGTTCATTGACGGGATCAGCATCCTGCACACCGGGCTGAACAACATGGGCGCCATCTTCCATCCTGCGCTTACCATCCTCAACGCCGGCCGCATCGAGGCCACCCACGGCAACTTTCAGTTCTACATTGACGGCGTCACGCCCGCCGTGGCGCGAGTGTTGGAGGTGCTGGACCGCGAGCGGGTCACCGTGGCCGCGGCTCTGGGCATCCGGGCGCGCACGGCGCTGGAGTGGCTGAAGCTGGCCTACAACGCCGAGGGCGCAGACCTCAACGAGGCGATCCACAACCAGTCCGGCTACTTCGGCATCATGGCCCCCAGCTCCTTGAACCATCGCTACATCTACGAGGACGTGCCCATGAGCCTGGTGCCCATCGCGGCGCTGGGGCAGCGCTACGGCGTGTCGGTGCGCGGCATGGACGCCATCATCCGCCTGGCCTGCATCATCCACCGCACCGACTACTGGCGACGGGGCCGCACCCTGGACAAGCTGGGCATCGAGCGGCTGAGCGTCGGCGAGCTAACGGAGTTCGTCATGCGCGGCAGGCGGCAGTGGGAGGAGTGATCGGCGATGCAGCCCTTGACAAATCGGCCGGGCAGTCTATAATCCGCAGCACAAGCACATCGCACAACGCGTTGACCGGGACGAGTAGGCGGCCGGTGAAGCGCCAGAGAGCGAGGGCCGCGGCTGAGAGCCCTCGCCGCAGAGCGCCGTCGAAAACCCCCCGGGAGCGGCCGGCGGAACGGTGACCGCCACGGGACGAGTCACACGTAACTCGTACCGGGTAGGGTGTTGCCCAGTAAGTCGGCCCGGATGGCTCCGTTATCGGCCCAAGAGATGGCGCGCCGGCTGCCGTGGCGGCCGAGCAGCGGCGAGCGCGCCAAGTTGGGTGGAACCGCGTGCCAAGCCCCTCGCCCCAACGGCAGGGGCTTGTGTTTTTCGCCGACCGAAGGGTCCCGGCCAGATGATGCCCTTATCCCGCTGCAAACAAACGCTAGCTCGGAGCAGACACCTATGGCAAAGTCAAGCGAGCTCGAAAAGGACTTTCTGTACAAGCTGCGCCACAGCACTGCGCACGTGATGGCCCAGGCCGTGCTGGAGCGCTATCCTGAGGCCAAGATCGCCATCGGCCCGCCCATCGAGAACGGCTTCTACTACGACTTCGACCTGGGCAAGGGCGAGGACGGCAAGCCCCGCACCTTCACGCCGGAGGACCTGGAGGCCATCGAGAAGCGCATGCGCCGGATTATCGCCGGCCGCCATCCGTTCGTCTACCGCCAGGTGACGGCCGACGAGGCGCGGCGGCTCTTCGCCGACCAGCCCTACAAGCTGGAGCTGATCGAGGGGCTGGCCCAGGGCGGCGTGGACGAGTACGGCAACGAGACCACCGAGCCACCGGTGATCAGCACCTACCGCCACGACACCTTCGAGGACCTCTGCCGCGGGCCCCACCTGGAACACACGGGCCAGATTCCGCCCGACGGCTTCAAGCTGCTGTCGGTGGCCGGCGCGTACTGGCGCGGGGACGAGCACAACCCCATGCTCCAGCGCATCTACGGCACCGCCTGGCCCAGCAAGAAGGAGCTCCAGGACTACCTGACCATGCTGGAGGAGGCCAAGAAGCGGGACCACCGCAAGCTGGGCCGGGAGCTGGAGATCTTCATCTTCGACGACGAGGTAGGGCCCGGCCTGCCCCTCTGGCTGCCCAACGGCGGCATCCTGATCGAGGAGCTGGAGCGCCTGGCCAAGGAGGTGGAGGAGAGGGCCGGCTACCAGCGAGTGCGCACGCCTCATCTGACCAAGGAGGCCCTCTTCCTGCGCAGCGGCCACCTGCCCTACTACGCCGAGTCCATGTACCCGCCCATGGAGATGGAGGGGGTGCGCTACTACATCAAGCCCATGAACTGTCCCTTCCACCACAAGATCTACGCCTCTCGGCCACGGAGCTATCGCGAGCTACCCATCCGCCTGGCTGAGTACGGCACTTGCTACCGCTACGAGAAGAGCGGCGAGCTCTTCGGCCTGATGCGGGTGCGCTCCATGCAGATGAACGACGCTCACATCTATTGCGCCGAGAGCCAGTTCGAGGAGGAGTTCATGGCCGTGGTGGCCATGTACCGCTACTACTTCGACCTCTTCGGCATCGAGCGCTACGTGATGCGGCTGAGCACCCACGGCAAGAAGGGGCTGGGCAAGAAGTACGTGGACAACGAGCGGCTGTGGCTGAAGACCGAGGAGATGGTGCGCAGCGCCATGCGCAACGGCAACGTGCCCTTTGTGGAGGTGCCGGACGAGGCTGCGTTCTACGGACCTAAGATTGACGTGCAGATCTGGAGCGCCATCGGCCGCGAGTTCACCCTGGCCACCAACCAGGTGGACTTCGCCGTGCCGCCCCGCTTCAACCTGACCTTTATCAACGCTGCGGGCGAGGAGGAGACGCCCCTCTGCATCCACCGCGCGCCCCTCAGCACCCACGAGCGCATGATCGGCTTCCTGATCGAGCACTACGCCGGCGCGTTCCCGGTGTGGCTGGCGCCCCAGCAGGTGCGGGTGATCCCCATCACCGAGGCGCACAACGAGTATGCGGCGCAGGTGGAGCGGGCGCTGCGGGACGCGGGCATCCGCGCCGCGGCGGACCTGGGCAGCGAGCGCATGAACGCCAAGATCCGCAGCGCGCAGCTCATGAAGGTGCCCTACATGCTGGTGGTGGGCGACCAGGAGATGGCCAACGGCACCGTGTCGCTGCGCCGCCGCGACGGCACCCGCCAGAACGACCTGCCGCTGGCTGAGTTCATCGCCCGCACCCAGGAGAAGATCCGCACCCGCGCCAAGGACCTGGCGTAGCGCGAGCGCCGAAGACTGGACCGGTCTCCCAGACCGGTCCAGTCTCTTTATCGTGGGCGGCGCACCGGTGGGGGAGGCGGCGCTGACCGGGCCGCCGCAGAATATGACCTGCGCCATTGACAGGGCGGCCGTCGGCGTGGACAATAGGGCCATGAGCACCGAGCCTCCTATCCTCGACGTCTTCTGGCAACACCGCACCATCCGCTTCTTCCTGCGCCAACCTATCCCGCCGGAGCACCTCGACCTGATCATCCAGGCCGGCCGTCGAGCTCCCACCGACGCCCAGGGCCAGATGTTCGCCTTCATCCGCGTCACCGACCCTGTGCTGCGGGACCGGCTGGCCACCCTGTGCAACGACCAGCAACACATCCGCGACGCGGCGGAGTTCTTCGTGGTCTGCCTGGACGTGCATCGCCTGCGGCTGCTGGTAGAGCGCTGCGGCCGGGCCTTCGGCATGGGGCCCCGCATTAGCCTGATCTACGGCGCTACCGACGCCACCATGGTGGCGCAGAACATGGTGGTGGCCGCCGAGGCCCTGGGCTACGGCACCTGCTACATCGGCGCCGTGCAGAACAACACCGACGTCATCGCCCGCGCGCTGGCCCTGCCGAAGGGCGTGCTGCCCCTCTACGGCCTGTGTATCGGCGTCCCCGACCCGGAGCGCATCCCACCCTACACCCGCCCGCGCATCCCTCAGGCCCTCACCTTCATGGAGAACTGCTACCGCGAGCCCTCGCCGGAGGCGCTGGACGAGGCCATCGCGGTCATGTCCGCGCGCGGGGACTGGCGCGACAACCTGGTGCGCTACTTCGCGGCCGGCGGCACCATGGCTCAGCGCGAGCCGGTGATGGCCCGGGCCTGGCGGCAGCAGGGGCTGGAGGTGGACGGTAGTCCGGTGAACAGTGAACGGTAAACGGTGAACCGTGAACGATGACCGATAAGCCGTGATCGGCGGCCGGTTACGAGCTACGGGTTGCGAGCTGCTGAAAAAGGAGCTCTCTATGGCGTCCCCCTTGCGTCATGTCTTGATTGCCCTATCTAAGAACCCCCAGATGCAGGACTTGATCGTCAGCGTGCCGGTGAGCCGGCGGGTGGCCCGGCGCTTTGTGGCCGGCGAGACCCTGGACGACGCCATCGCGGCCATCCGCGCGGTCAACGGCCAGGGCATGCTGGCTACCCTGGACTTCTTGGGGGAGCACGTGCACAGCGAGGCCGAGGCTACCGTCAACGCGGACGAGTACATCCGCGCTTTGCAGGCCATCAAGGACGCCAACGTCCAATCGGGGGTGTCCATCAAGCTGACGGCCATGGGCCTGGCGGTGGACGACGACTTCTGCTACCGCAACGTGCGGCGCATCGTGGCCAAGGCGGCCGAGGTGGGCCGCTTCGTGCGCATTGACATGGAGGACTCGCCGGTCACCGACCGCACCTTGGCCATCTACCGGCGGCTGCGCCGCGAGTTCAGCAACGTGGGCGTGGTGGTGCAGGCCTACCTCTACCGCACCCAGGAGGACGTGCGCCAGCTCATGGCCGAGGGCATCGCCGACCTGCGGCTGTGCAAGGGCGCGTACGACGAGCCGCCGGCCGTGGCCTTCCAGGAGAAGAAGGACGTGGACCGCAACCTGGTGGAGCTGATCAAGCTGATGTTCCAGGGCCAGGCGGACCACCCCGGCACCTACCCGGCCATCGCCAGCCACGACCACATGATCATCAACTGGACCAAGGCCTACGCCTACAACCGGCATATCCCCAACGACTGCTTCGAGTTCCAGATGCTGTACGGCGTGCGGCGGGAGCTGCAGCAGGCGCTGGCCGGCCAGGGCTACCGCATGCGGGTGTACATCCCCTACGGCACCCGATGGTATCCCTACTTCATGCGCCGCCTGGCCGAGCGGCCGGCGAACTTGCTCTTCTTCCTGCGCGCGCTGGTGGGAGAGTAGGGCGAGGAATGTAGCGCAACTCCGCAGGAGTTGCGCCACAGGGCGGCAATTTTCCGGGCCATCGGCCTATGCGGCCATTCGCTTGGTCGCTGCGCCGCGAGCATCCGTTGACCGTGTCTCCTCGCCCGGCTGCAAGCGCGCGGAAACCGGGCAGCGGACGATCTCTTGCGAGTTCCCCTGAGCCTCCCCCCAAGCCTCCCCCGTCTCCACTCAGCTCCTCACCCCATCCGCCAACGCCTCCGCCTCCGCCACCCACCCCTCCAGGATGTTCAGGCCCTCGTTCCAGAACGCCGGATCGGTGAGGTCCACGCCCAGGGGCTTGACCAGCTCGTGGGGCCACTGCGAGCCGCCGGCCGTGAGCAAGGCGATGTAGCGGTCGGCGAAGTCGCCGCCCACCTGCTGATAGCGCGCGTACAGCGCCAGCACCAGGAGCTGGCCAAAGGCGTACGCGTAGACGTAGCCCGGCACGCTGATGAAGTGGCCGATATAGCTCCACCACAGGCCGTAGTCGTCGGTGAGGGTGACGCTGTCGCCGAACATGGCGCGCTGCGTCTGCAGCCAGAGGGCGTTAAACTGCTCGGTGGTGAGCTCCCCCTCCTCCCGCCGCGCCGTGTGGATGGCGTGCTCGAAGCGGTTCATGCTGATCTGGCGGAAGGCAGTGGCAAAGGCGTCCTCGATCTTGCTGGTGAGCATGCCCAGCCGCACCGCCCGGTCGCTCTCCTGCGCCATCAGGTCCTGGAAGACCAGCATCTCCCCGAACACCGAGGCGGTCTCGGCAGTGGTCAGCGGCGTGTCGGCCTGCAGCACGCCCTGGACGCCGGCGAGCTTCTGGTGCACGCCGTGGCCCAGCTCGTGGGCCAGGGTCATCACGTCGCGGGGGCGGCCTTCGTAGTTCAGCAGGATGTAGGGGTGCACCGAGGGCACGGCGCCGTGGCTGAAGGCGCCGCCCATCTTGCCCGGCCGCGGGGGCGCATCTATCCAGCGGCCGTCGAAGAACCGGCTGGCCACCTCTGCCATGCGCGGGTGGAAGCGGCCGTAGGCGGAGAGCACCACCTCCCGCGCTGCGTCCCAGGGGTAGAAGCGATCGGCCGCCGGCAGGGGTGCATAGCGGTCGTAGTCGAACAGCTCATCCAGGCCCAGCAGCCGCCGCTTGAGGCGGTAGTAGCGGGCCACGATGTCGTACCGGCCGGTGACCGCCTCGATCAGGGCGTCCACCGTGCGGTCGTCCACCTGGTTGGCTAGGTTGCGGCTGCTCAGCCAGGTGGGATAGCGGCGCAGGCGATCGTCGGAGGCCTTGTCGGCCAGGATGGTGTTGAACACGTAGGTGCTGGTGCGCTGCAGACGGCGCAGTCCCTCGGTGATCGCGGCGGCTGCGCGGCGGCGCAGGTCCCGATCGGGAGCGTACAGCTTGTTGAGCACCTGGTCCCGCGTCAGCTCCTGGCCGTCCAGGGTGTAGCGCGCGGCGCTGTGCGCCTCGTCGAAGAAGCGCTCCCAGGCGTTGCGGCCGGTCACCGCCTTCTCCGCCAGGATGCGCTCCTCCGGCTCGCTGAGCAGGTGGGGCCGGAACATGCGCACTGTCTCCAGCCAGTGGCGCCAGCGGGCCAGGGCGGGATCGGCCAGCCAGCCGGCGGCCACCTCGTCGTCCACGGCAGCCAGCTCCAACTCCACGAACACCAGCTCCTGCTGGAGGCGGGAGCCGCGCTCCATGGCCCGCTGCATCAGCGCGCCGCGGGCCGGGTCCTCGGTGTTCTGGGTCCAGTTCAGCCCGGCGAAGGTGCTGACCTTGCCGCTGCGCTCCACGATGGCCTCGTAGGCCGTGATCATCTCAGCCAGCTGGGCGGCGCTGAGGGAGGCGATGCGGCCGCGGTAGGCCTCGCGCAGCGCCTGCGCCTCCGCGTCGCAGCGGTCCAGGTCGGCGTTGATCTGGGGATCGTCCATGCCGGCGTAGAGGTCGCTCAGGTCCCAGGCGATCTCCTCTGCGCCGGTGAGCAACGAATGGGTCATAGGGTCCTCTCTCCGGTAAGCAAAGTCCGGCGCAGTGTACCACAAGGTGAGGGAGCGGAAAAGTTGGCCTGCCCGGCCGACAGCTTCGGCGCCGCAGCCGGGCAGCCGGTGGCCGCGGGGACGCGCGCTCCGGTTGCCCTGGGGGACCTTCGGCGCTATAATCGCATCCGGTCGCCGCTCCCGACGCCACGGCAGCGGAAAGGCCCCTTCACTATTTTTGAGCTCAGGTATCCCATCGCATGTTACGCTTCTTGACAGCCGGCGAGTCGCACGGGCCGGCGCTGACGGCCATCCTGGAGGGCATGCCGGCCGGGCTGCCCCTGACCCCTGAAGACCTGGCGCACGAGCTGGCCCGTCGCCAGCTCAGCTATGGCGCGGGCGGGCGCATGAAGATCGAGCAGGACACCGCGCGCATCCTGGGCGGCGTCATGGCCGGCCACACGACGGGCGCGCCCATCGCCCTGCTGATCGAGAACCGCGACTACGCCAAGTGGCGCGACCGCGACATCCCGCCGATGACCACCCCGCGCCCCGGCCACGCCGACCTGACCGGCGCCATCAAGTACGGCTATCGCGACCTGCGGCTGGCGCTGGAGCGGGCCAGCGCGCGCGAGACCGCAGCCCGAGTCGCCGTGGGCGCCATCTGCAAGGCCCTGTTGCGCCAGTTCAACATCCAAGTGGGCAGCTACGTCACCGCCATCGGCGGGGTACACGCCGACCCCGCGCGGCTGGCGGCGCTAAGCTACCCCGAGCGCTTCGCCCTGGCCGAGCAGAACGACCTGCGCTGTCCCGACGCCGAGGCCGCAGAGGCCATGCGCCGGCGGGTGTGGGAGACCATGCAGGCCCGCGACACGGTGGGTGGGGTCTTTGAGGTGGTGGCCATCGGCCTGCCGCCGGGCCTGGGCAGCCACGTGCACTGGGACCGGCGGCTCAGCGGCCGGCTGATGGGCGCGGTGGGCTCCATCCACGCCATCAAGGGCGTCGAGATCGGCCCCGCCTTCGAGAACGCCGATCGCTGGGGGACGGAGGTGCACGACGAGATCTTTCTCGACGAGGCTGAGGAGATGCCGGAGCAGGGGGAAACGAGGGAAAGGAAAGAGGGAGGAGAAGGGGGCGGAGAGAGGAGCGCCGGAGAGCCAGGGGAGGGCAGGAGCGGCGGACGCCTGGTGCGGCGGACGAACCGGGCCGGCGGCCTGGAGGGCGGCATCACCACGGGCGAGCCTCTGGTGCTGCGGGTGGCCATGAAACCCATCTCCACCACCCTCAACCCGCTGCGCAGCGTGAACCTGGCCGCCGGCCGGCCGGAGACCACCACCTACGAGCGCAGCGACTTCAACGCCGTGCCGCGCGCGGGCGTGGTGGCCGAGGCCATGGTGGCTTTCGTGCTGGCCGATGCGCTGCTGGAGAAGCTGGGCGGCGACAGCCTGGACGAGATGCGCCCTCGCTTTGCCGCTCTGCGCCAGGCGCGGCTGGAGGACCTGCCGATGGATAACGTGCCCTGGCGCTTCGGGTTCGAGTAGCGGCCTTCGGGCGGGGAAGGCCTCGGCAAAGGGGAGGCCGAAGGCCTAGGCTGGGTGGCCAATCGAAAGCGCCTCGCTAGCGCCCGGTGTGAGGCAGGGTGAACCTCTCGGCCTGGAGGCAGATGATGAATTTGCACTAGTTGAAAACAGCGCAGATACATCTTCCCTGTAGCCCATTCGCGCGGTATAGTGGGGGTGAAGACAGCGCAAATCGCTCAAATCGAGCAAACCGCTTGCGGAGGTGAAGGTTATGTTTAGAGCGCCTCGCCCCGGGAGTCGCCTGCTAGGACGGGCGGAGGTGGCAGAGATCTTTGGGGTGTCGCCCAGCACGGTGACCCGCTGGGCAGAGGCTGGTCTTATCCCTTCTGTGAAGACCCTGGGCGGCCATCGGCGCTACGACGCCGACGTGATCATGGAACTGGCTCAGCAACTCGGCAAAAAGGCCACAGCAGAGGAGGCCCCACCGATGGAACAACTGATCCTGGGTGTGCCCACTATGTGGGCCGATCACCACGTGTTGAAGGTCCGGGAGGCGCTGCTGGCCCTGGACGGCATAGCGGAGGTGCAGGCCAGCTCCGCCTTCAAGACCGTTCACGTGACCTTCGACCCGCGCCGCGTGGCGGCGCAGCAGATCGTCAAGGCCCTGCTCGATGCGGGCTATCCGCCGGCCGGCTTCGGCGGGGATGGCCATCAGGTGCCCGTGGCCACGGGCAAGGCGGACCCGGCCTGGGCCACGCTGCCGGTGCGCTCGGTTCAGACGCACCCGGCGGACCTGGCGATGTCGGGAGAGTTCAGGAAGTACTAGGCGGAGCGACAAACCATGGCACGCAAAGGACGCGACATCACCGAGCGCACGATGGACCCGGCGGCGCAGGCGATCCTGGCGCGGGCGGAGCAGCTGGGCATCATGACCGCCTTCACCCGAGCCGAGATGATGCCGCCGTGCACCATCGGCAGCGGCAAGAGCGGCATGTGCTGCAAGAACTGCTTCATGGGGCCGTGCCGCATCACCAAGGACGGCCAGGTCGGCATCTGCGGGGCCACGGTGGAGACCATCGCCGCCCGCAACCTGGCTCGCGCCATCGCCTCGGGCGCAGCAGCCCACTCCGACCACGGCCGCGACCTCGCCTTCACCCTGGAGGCGGTGGCCCTGGGCCAGGCCCCCGGCTACGCGGTTCGCGACGTGGCCAAGCTCTGGGAGGTGGCCCGCCGCGTCGGCGTGCCCACCGAGGGGCGCACGGTCAACGACGTGGCCCTGGACGTGGCGCGCAAGGCCCTGGCGGAGTTCGGCCAGCAGCGCGGGGAGCTAAGCTACCTGCGGACTGCGCCCAAGCGCCGCTATGAGCTGTGGAAGAAGCTGGACCTGGCCCCGCGCGGCATTGACCGCGAGGTGGTGGACACCCTCCACCGCACCCACATGGGCGACGACCAGGACCCGGAACACATCCTCAGAGGGGCCATGCGCACGGCCCTGGCCGACGGCTGGGGCGGCAGCATGTGGGCCACCGACCTGAGCGACATTCTCTTCGGCACCCCCAGCCCCAAGGTAAGCCAGGTCAACCTGGGCGTGCTGAAGCGGGACGAGGTCAACATCCTGGTGCACGGCCACGAGCCGACCTTGAGCGAGATGATCGTGGCCGCAGTGCAGGACCCGGAGCTGCTGGCCTACGCGCGCAGCAAGGGCGCCAACGGCATCACCCTGGCCGGCATCTGCTGCACCTCCAACGAGGTGCTCATGCGCCAAGGGGTGCCCAGCGCCGGCAACTTCCTGCACCAGGAGCTGGCCATCCTGACCGGCGCAGTGGAGGCCATGGTGGTGGACGTGCAGTGCATCATGCAGGCCCTGCCCAACCTGGCCGAGCGCTTCCACACCAAGGTGATCACCACCTCGTCCAAGGTGAAGATCCCCGGCGCGCTGCACATGGAGTTCGATGAGCACCGCGCGCTGCAGGTGGCCCGGGACATCGTGCGCCTGGCCATTGACAACTTCCCCAACCGCGGGGAGGTGCTGATCCCCGACGTGAAGGCGGACGTGGTGCCCGGCTTCAGCCACGAGTACCTGAACTACATGCTGGGCGGCACCTACCGCGGCTCCTTCCGGCCCCTCAACGACGCCATCATGGCTGGCCGCATCCGCGGGGTGGCGGCGGTGGTGGGGTGCAACAACCCCAAGGTGACCCAGGACAAGGAGCACTACGACATCACCACCGAGCTCCTGCGCAACGACGTGCTGGTGGTGCAGACCGGCTGCGGCGCTATTGCAGCGGGCAAGTACGGCATGTTGCTGGGCGAGGCAGCCCTGGAGCTGGCCGGCCCCGGCCTGCGCGAGGTGTGCGAGGCCGTGGGTATCCCGCCGGTGCTGCACATGGGCTCCTGCGTGGACAACAGCCGCATCCTCACAGTGCTGACCCAGATGGTCACCGAGGGCGGCTTGGGCGAGGACATCAGCGACCTGCCGGCGGTGGGCATTGCGCCGGAGTGGATGAGCGAGAAGGCGCTGGCCATCGGCACCTACGCGGCTGCGTCGGGCGCCTACGTGCTCTTCGGCGTGGAGTCGCCCTACGAGTTCAGCGAGGAGGTGTCGCGGCTGATCTCCGCCGGCTGGGAGAGCATGGTCGGCGGCAAGCTGGAGTTCGTCAGCGACCCGCAGGAGATCGTGCGTCGCGCCCTGGAGCACATTGACAAGAAGCGCGCGGCCCTCAAGCTGCCCGCCTACGACCCCACCAAGTTCGGCCAGAGCGGCGACTATCCGCTGCAGTACTACTTCGAGCTGCCTCTCGAGGAGCAGCAGGCGTTGGTGTACGGCGTGCCGGCGCGAGAGGGCAACCGGTAACCGGTTATCGGTAATCAGTCCCGAGGCAACCTTCTCCTGTCACCGATCGCCGTTTACCGGTCACTGATCACCGTTGACTGATCACCGGTCACCAGCCCAGAGGAGCAAGGAAATGTCACGATACATCGCAAGTCGAGCAATCCGCGGCGCCCATCTGTTGGTCAACGAGGCGGAGGAGCTGCTACGGCGGACGATGGCGCAGTACGGCCCCGATGCGCCCGTGGCCTTCCCCAACACGGCCTACTACCTCCCGGTGATCAACGGCATGTTGGGCATCCAGGTGGAGCGGATAGGCCAGCTGGAGGCCGTGCTCCAGCACGCGCGCAAGCTGTTGCACCCCATGCCCAGCGACACCCGCTGGATGCCCTACCTGGGCGAGACCCTGGACAGCGGCATGGCGACGCTGTTCGCGGCCGAGGCCATCGAGGCCCTGCGCTTCGTGCGGGGTGAGGAGCCGCAGCGCTTGCCCGGCTTCCACATGGCCGGCGGCAGCTTCACCAGCCCCGACGCCGGTCTCGGAGGCAACGGCGCCGGCCCCGGCAAGGGGGGCAACGGCTACCTCAACGGCCCCATTGACGACGTGCAGCTCCGCTCCTGGGGCATCCAGCTGGTAGACGGCCGGATGCCCGGCTTTGCCGCCATCGTGGGCTGCGCGAAGAGCAACGAGGTGGCCGTCAAGATCGTGCGCGAGCTGCAGCGCCGCAACATCCTGATCTTCCTCAGCGGCAACGTCAACGGCCGCAGCATCATCCACCAGCTCATGGAGGAGGGGGTGGAGATGGGGTACGACACCTACATCGTGCCCTTCGGCCTGGACACCCTGAGCGCCATCTACGCGCTGGGCTTCGCCACCCGCTCCGCCCTCACCTTCGGCGGCCTCAAGCCGGGCCAGGCGCGGGAGATCCTGCTCTACAACCGGGCCCGCGTCTTTGCCTTCGTGCTGGCCCTGGGCGAGATTGACGATCTCAAGTTCGCGGCGGCCGCCGGCGCCATCAACTTCGGCTTCCCGGTCATCGCCGACACCGTCATCCCGCAGATCCTGCCCACCGGCGTCACCCAGCACGAGCACGTGGTGTCCATGCCCTTCAACACCATCCCCGGCAAGGACGACCTGGAGCGCGCCGAGCGGCTGGTGCAGCGCTGCATCGAGACCCGCGGGGTCAAGATCAAGATCACCGAGGTGCCGGTGCCGGTGCCCTACGGCTCGGCCTTCGAGGGCGAGGTGGTGCGCAAGAAGGACATGCGCGTCGAGTTCGGCGGCAAGCACAGCCGGGCCTTCGAGTACCTGCGCATGGTGCCGTCGGAGCAGGTGGAGGATGGCCGCGTCGAGGTGATCGGCCCCGACTTCAGCCAGGTGGAAGAGGGCGGCGCCATGGACCTGGGCATCCTGGTGGAGGTGGCCGGCCGCAAGATGCAGAAGGACTTCGAGCCGGTGCTGGAGCGGCAGATCCACTACTTCATCAACGGCGCCAGCGGCGTGCAGCACATCGGCCAGCGCGACATCGCCTGGATCCGCATCAGCAAGGGTGCGGCCGACAAGGGCTTCAAGCTGGAGCACCTGGGCAAGATCCTCCACGCCCGCTTCCACGGCGAGTTCGGCGCCATCGTGGACAAGGTGCAGGTCAAGATCATCACCGACCCCGCCCTGCACGCCCAGTGGCTGGAGGTCGCCCGCGCGGCCTACAGCGAGCGCAACGAGCGCATGGGCTCCCTCACCGACGAGAGCGTGGACGAGTTCTACACCTGCACCCTGTGCCAGAGCTTTGCACCCACCCACGTCTGCATCGTCAGCCCGCAGCGGCTGGGCCTGTGCGGCGCCTACAACTGGCTGGACTGCAAGGCCAGCTACGAGATCAACCCCACCGGCCCCAACCAGCCCGTGCGCAAGGGCGACACCATTGACCCCATCAAGGGCTACTGGACCGGCCTCAACGCCGTGGCGCAGCGCAACAGCCAGGGCACCGTGCGCGAGGTGGCCATGTACTCCATCATGGAGAACCCCATGACCGCCTGCGGCTGCTTCGAGTGCATCGTGATGCTGATCCCTGAGGCCAACGGCGTGATGGTGGTCAGCCGCGAGGACCCCAGCATGACCCCGGCCGGCATGACCTTCAGCACCCTGGCCGGCATGGCGGGCGGCGGCCTGCAGACGCCGGGCGTCATGGGCGTGGGCAAGTACTACCTCACCAGCCCCAAGTTCATCTCGGCCGACGGCGGCTTCAAGCGGGTGGTGTGGATGAGCAGCGTGCTGAAGAAGACCATGGCCGAGGAGCTCAAGGCCGTGGCCCAGCGCGAGGGCGACCCCGACCTGATCGAGAAGATCGCCGACGAGACCATCTGCACCGACGTGGAGGGGCTGATGGCGTGGCTGGAGGAGAAGGGCCATCCCGCGCTGACCATGGACCCCATCTTCTGATCGGCCTAACCCGTCCTTGACAGGTTGCGGAGGGCTGCGATGGACGGCACCCTGGTGCGAGACCTGATGCGGATCGGCGTGCTCACCTGCCGCGAGGACACGCCGCTGAAGGAGGTCGCTCGCCTGCTGGTGGAGCACAACGTGGCTGCGCTGGTGGTGCTGGACGAGGACGGCAACGCGGTGGGCTGGCTGGGCGAGCGCCATCTGGCCCAGGTGGTGGACCGCGACCACGAGCGCTTGACCGCCGCCGACGTCATGGACGAGGAGGTGCCGGAGGTGCCGCCCAACATCCCGGCCGTGGCCGCTGCGCAGCTCATGTTGGACCGTGGCATCGGCCAGGTCTTCGTCACCCACCACGCGGGCGGCATCAAGTACCCGGCAGCCATGTTCAGCCTGCAGGACGTGTGTCGCCTGGTCGCCGGCATGGGTCGCGGCCCCGGCATCGGCGTCGGCGCCGAGCGGCCCTCGGCCATTGATCTGTTCAAGCATCGGTATGGGTTGACGTAACGAGCAAGCCCTAGCCGGTAACCGCGCGCGACGGGTTGCGGGCTGCCGTTTGCACGCCGCTCGTTGCGTATCACTCGTCATGCATTACGCACAGGAGCATCCCTCATGCCTGTGACCATTCCTCAAACCAAGTACGCCGGCAAGGTGCGCGAGGTGACCATCGGCGCCACGCGGGCCGAGGGCGGCACCCGCAGCCGGACGGTGACCGTGGGCGGCGAGACGACCCTGCCCTTCCTGCTCCACGAGGGCGAGATGCCCCATCCGCCGGCGGTGGCGGTGGAGATCTGCGACCGGCGGCCGGCCGACTGGTCCCCTCTGCTGTACGAGGCATGGGGCGAGGCGGTGAACGACCCGGCGACCTGGGCGCGCGCGGCGGAGGCTGCCGGCGCCGACCTGGTCCTCTTGCACCTGACCGGGCCGGTGCAGCGCGCGGACGGCAGCACACCCACGGCCCAGGAGGCGCGGCAGGCCGTGCGCCGGGTGCTGGAGGCCACCGGCTTGCCCCTGCTGGTGTTCGGCCCCGGCATTGCCGACCTGGACAACGAGCTGTTGGTGGCAGTGGCCGAGGAAGCCGCCGGCGAGCGCCTGGTGCTGGGCGTGTGCGAGGACAAGAACTATCGCACCCTGGTGGCCGCTGCCCTGGCCCACGGCCACCTGGTGGACGGCCGCACCCCCATGGACGTGAACCTGGCCAAGCAGCTGATGATCTTGATCCGAGACATGGGCCTGCCGCTGGAGCGCGTGCTGATGGACCCCAGCACGGGCGCGCTGGGCTACGGCATCGAATACGGCTACAGCGTGATGGAGCGGCTGCGCCTGGCGGCGCTCAACGGCGACGCCATGACCCAGCAGCCCATGCTGGTGACGCCGGGCGAGGAGGCCTGGCGGCTCAAGGAGGCCAAGGTGGGTGACGGTGGCGTGCCGGCCGCCTGGGGCGACTGGGCGGAGCGGGCCATCACCTGGGAGGTGCTCACCGCCACCACCCTCCTGCACGCCGGCGCCGACGTGGTCTGCCTGCGCCATCCGGCCAGCGTGGCCGAGGTGAAGGCCGTGATCGCGCGGTTGATGGCGGGTGGGAAGGATGGTAAGTGATGAGCAGCCAAGCCGCCGCCCAGCCCGCCTTCACCATCGAGGAGCTGGTGGCCGCCATCAGCCGTCAGATCGAAATCACCCACGGCGGCCGCGTGGAGTTCGTCGCCTTCGACGGCAAGACGCTGCAGGTGCGCCTCCAGGGCGCGTGCCTCGGCTGTCCCCTGGCCCAGCAGACCCTGGCCCTAGGCATCGGCCGCATCTGCAAGCAGTTCTTCCCAGAGCTGGAGTACATCCAGGCGGTGTGACCGTGGCCGACGGCCAAGCGTTTCTCGGCTCGCCTCCGCCCACCGCCCATTCCGCCGCCCACTAACCATTAACCATTAACCATTAACCGTTAACCATTAACCGTTAACCATTAACCCATTAACCGTTAGCCATTTCCATCGACCATTGCCCATCGGCCGTTGACGATTAACCATTGACCATTGACTATTGACCATTGCCCATTGACCATTGCCCATTTCCCATTGCCCATTGGCCATTGCCCATTGACCATTGACCATTACAGGAGGCCTCCATGCCCCTTTCCGGTCTCGACATCTACAAGCTGCTGCCCGGCGGCCAAAAGCCGCCCCATCCCAAGGCCAACTGCAAGGAGTGCGGCTTTCCCACCTGCCTGGCCTTCGCCATGAAGCTGGCCGCCAAGCAGGCGGAGCTGTCGGCGTGCAAGTACGTCAGCCCGGAGGCCGCGGCTCGGCTGTCCGACGCGGCCGCGCCGCCCATTCGGCTGATCACCCTCAGCGCCAACGGCCACAAGCTGGAGGTGGGCAACGAGACCGTGCTGCACCGCCACGAGAAGACCTTCTACCATCCGCCGGGCCTCTTCGTGCGGGTCAACGACGGCGATGGCCTGGAGCGGGTGCGAGCCGTGGCCGAGCAGGTGAGCCGCTACGTGGTGGACTACGTGGGCATGCCGCTGAGCCTGGACGGCCTGGCGGTGGCCTACACCTCCGGCGACCCGGAGCAGTACGCGGAGGCGGTGGCGGCAGTGTGCAAAGCGGGCAAGAAGATGCTGATCCTGATGGCCCAGGACGTGGCCGCGCTGCGCGCCGCCTTGGCCGCGGCAGCCGGCCGCACGCCGCTGATCTACGCCGCCACCGCCGACAACTGGCAGGCCCTGGCCGAGGTGGCCAAGGCCGCTCGGGTGCCTCTCGCCGTCCGGGCTCCCGACGGCAACCTGGAGGCCCTGGCCAACCTCACCGCCCAGATCGCCGCGGCGGGCGTGGAGGACCTGGTGCTGGACCCCGGCGCGCGCGGCTTCGGCGACTCCCTGCTGGCCCTGACCGCTATCCGTCGGCTGGCCCTCAAGCAGAACCTGCGCAGCCTGGGCTATCCGGTCATCACCTTCCCCGGCGAAGGGGCCAGCAACTCGTGCCAGGAGGCGGCGCTGGCCGGCCAGCACATCGCCAAGTACGCCGGCTACATCGTTCTCGACCACTTCACCCCGGCGACGGCCTATGCGCTGCTGGTGCTGCGCACCAACATCTACACCGACCCGCAGAAGCCGATCCAGGTGGAGCCCGGCCTCTACCCCATCCACAACCCCGGCCCCGACGCGCCGCTGATGGTCACCACCAACTTCAGCATCACCTACTTCAGCGTGCGCAACGAGCTGGAGAGCAGCGGCCGGCCCGGCTGGCTGTTGGTGGCCGATGCCGAGGGCATGAGCGTGCTCACGGCCTGGGCTGCGGGCAAGTTCGACGCCGAGCGCATCGCCAAGGCCGTCAAGGAGAGCAGCGCGGCCAGCAAGGTGGCCCACCGCCGGCTGATCATCCCCGGCCACGTGGCGGTGCTGATGGGCGAGCTGGAGGAGGAGCTGCCGGGCTGGACTATCCACGTCGGCCCGCGCGAGGCGGTAGACCTGCCCGGCTTCCTCAAGGCAGCTTGGTAAATGCCTCACGTTCTGTTCTTGCCTGCGCAGCGCAGCGCTGAGGTCAGCGTCGGCGCCTCTCTGCTGGAGGCTGCCCAGGCCTGCGGCGTGGAAATCCACATCCCCTGCGGCGGCCAGGGCCGCTGCGGGCGGTGCGCAGTGGTCGTCCAGGGCGGCGATGGCCGGCTTCGGCGCCGTTCCACCATCCGCCTGTCCCCCGCCGACATCGCCGCGGGCTACGCGCTGGCCTGCCAGTCCCTGGTGCTGGGCGACCTCGCCGTGGTGGTGCCGCCCCAGGAGGAGATCGCGCGGCATCTGGTGACGGCCAAGCACGCCGTGGCCGTGGAGCCGCCCGCCGGCTACACCGTGGCCGACCAGCCGCTGCAGGCCTTCTTCCTGGCCCTGGACCCGCCCAGCCTGGCCGACCAAACGGACGACTGGTCGCGGCTGCAGCGCGGCCTGGCCGGCGCCTACGGCGTCAGCGGCCTCACCGCGGACATGGACCTGCTGCGCCGGCTGGGAGAGGTGCTGCGGTCTGCCGACTGGCAGGTGACGGCGGTGGTGGAGCTGGACGCCTGGGATCGGCCGGCCGGCCCCCCGCGGCTGGTGGACCTGCTGCCGGGCCGCCGGACCGACGCCCTGCATGCAATCGCTGTGGACATCGGCACCACCACCGTGAGCCTGTTCCTGGTGGACCTGATGACCGGCCGAGTGGTGGCGCGCGCCGCCGACTACAACGACCAGATCCGCCGCGGGGAGGACATCATCAGCCGCATCGTGTACGCGTCGAGGAAAGCCGGCAACTCTCAACCGGCTGCCAACTCGGTCAACTCTGCCAACCTTGTGGAGCTGCAGGCGCTGGTGGTCGGCACCATCAACCGGCTGGTGGAGCAGGCTTGTCGGCGGGCCGGCGTCGAGCCGAAGCAGGTGTACAAAGCCACCGTGGTCGGCAACCCGACCATGATCCACCTCTTCCTGGGTGTGCCGCCGGAGCAGATCCGCCTGGCGCCCTACATCCCGGCGCTAAACCAGGTGCCGTCGTTGCCCGGCGCCGCGCAGGCCCTGGGCCTGGCCATACACCCCCAGGCCACGGTGGACTGCCTGCCCGGCGTCGCCAGCTACGTGGGCGCCGACATCACGGCGGGCGTGCTGAGCAGCGGGATGCACCGCAGCGAGGCCCTGCGCCTGTTCATTGACATCGGCACCAACGGCGAGACGGTGCTGGGCAACGCCGACTGGCTGATCTGCTGCGCCTGCTCCGCTGGTCCGGCCTTCGAGGGAGCGGGGGTGGAGCACGGCACGCGGGCGGCGGCCGGGGCCATCGAGGAGGTGTGGATCAACGGGGACACCGGCGAGCCCACCTACCGCACCGTCGGCAACCTGCCGCCCAAGGGCCTGTGCGGCTCCGGCCTGATCTCCTTGTTGGCGGAGCTCTTCCTGGCCGGCTTGGTGGACAAGCGGGGCAGGCTCAATCAAGGCTGGCCCGGTCTCCGCGACCGGCCCAGTCTAGGCCCGCGCGTGCGCCGGGGCGACCACGGCCTGGAGTACGTGGTGGCCTGGGCTGAGGAGACCGCCATCGGCCGCGACATCGTGCTCACCGAGGTGGACATAGACAACCTGCTGCGCACCAAGGCCGCCATCTTCGCCGGCTTCACCAGCTTGGCCGAGGCGGTGGGCGTGCCGCTGGAGGCGGTGGAGGAGGTGCTGATCGGCGGCGCCTTTGGCCAGCACATCAACGTGGAGAAGGCGGTGGAGATCGGCCTGCTGCCCGACCTGGGCACGGGCGAGGGCTGGTCCCGCTTCCGTTTCCTGGGCAACACCGCCCTCAACGGCGCCTACCTGGCCCTGGTCAGCCGGGCCATGCGCCAGGAGGTGCGCAATATCGCCAACAAGATGACCTACCTGGAGCTGTCGGCCGACAACCGCTTCTACGAGCAGTTCATGTCGGCCATGTTCCTGCCGCACACGGATGCGAGGCTGTTTCCGTCGGTGGCGAGCCGGAACACATGATGCGCGACGGAGCCATGCGCCACGAGCCATGCGTAGCCGAAATGGCGCAAGGTAATCGTCGGTGTGTGTGACGAGTGGCGGGCTGCGCGCTCGTCGTCCCTTTCCCAGGAGCACTCCCGTGACCACCACCATTGCTTTGGCCGGCAAAGGCGGCACCGGCAAGACCACTGTAGCCGCCCTGCTGATCGACATCCTGGCTAAGCGGGGCGCTTACCCTATCCTGGCTATTGACGCCGATCCCAGCAGCAACCTGAACCTGGCCCTGGGCGTGCCGCTGACCAAGACCGTGGGCGACATCCGTGAGGACCTGCTGGCGGAGGTACAGCGCACGCAGATGGCCCTGGGCGTGGCGCAGCGTGACCTGCTGGACGTGCGCGTGCGCATGGCCGTGGAGGAGGGCGACAGCTTCGATCTGGTGGCCATGGGCCGGCCGGAGGGCCCCGGCTGTTACTGCCCGGTGAACCATACCCTGCGCCAGGTGATTGACCTCATGGCCGAGAGCTACGCCTACGTGGTGATGGACAACGAGGCCGGCATGGAGCACCTCAGCCGCCGCACCACCCGGGACGTGGACTGGCTCCTGCTCACCAGCGACCCCACCGTGCGCGGGGTGACGGCCGTGGGGCACATGGCGGCCCTGGCCGACTCCCTGGGCATCGCGGTCAAGCGCAAGGGCATCGTGCTCAACCGGGTGCAGCCTGCCCAAAACGGCGACCGGCCGATCCCGCCCACGGTGCAGGCCATGCTGGACCGGCTGGCCGTGCCGGTGGTGGGCCTCATTCCGGACGACCCGCTGGTCGGCCGCTACGACGCCGAAGGGCGGCCGCTGAGCCACCTGCCGCCGGACAGCCCGGCCCGCCGCGGCGTGGCCGCCCTGCTGGACCGCATTCTCTTCGGCTAAAGACACCACGGGGCCCAGCTCTCCGGAAGCCACCCAGTGCCTGGGGAGCTGATCAACGGAGGAGGTTGCGTCCATGGCCCTTCAGATCATCGGCGAGAACATCCACATCATCTCACCCAAGGTGAAGGAGGCGCTAGCCAACCGCGATGCCGAGTTCTTTCAGGACCTGGCCCGCCGCCAGGTGGAGCACGGCGCGGTGGCGCTGGACCTGAACATCGGGCCGCAGAAGAAGCTAGGCCACGAGATCCTCCCCTGGCTGGTGGAGACGGTGCAGGCCGTGGTGGAGGTGCCCCTCAGCCTGGACACCACCAACCTCGCCGCCATCGAGGCTGCGCTGGAGGTGGCGCGCGTGCCGTGCATCGTCAACTCCACCTCGGCCGAGGAGGAGCGCCTGGCGACGGTGCCGCCGGTCGCTAAGAAGTTCGGCGCCAAGCTCATCGCCCTCACCATGGGCAGCGGCGGGATACCCGTCAGTGCCGACGAGCGGGTGACCATCGCCATCGAGAAGCTGATCCCCCGCGCGGTGGAGCTGGGTATCCCCATGGAGGACCTGTTGATTGACCCCCTGGTGCTGACCGTCAGCGGCTGCCA
>JANWYQ010000045.1 GCA_025055015.1 Caldilineales bacterium | reverse complement strand
TGCCGGCGAAAATGAGGGCGAAGAGCTGCCGCGGGGTGTGGTCCATGTCCGCGGCCGAAGGACAGGAGCCGCCGCACGTCCCACATTGGATGCAGCGGTCGAGGCGCGGATCACCCCCCGGCGTGGCGGCAATGACTTCCTGAAGAAAGGTGGCCGGCCGAGCCGGTGAGCGAGACTTGAGGGCGGTGTCGTCCATGACAACCTCCTTTTCCAATACCAGAGGCCCGTTTGGAGCGCAGCCTCACGATGACCCCAAGCCGGCTAGGAAGAGGCAGCTAGCCGGAAACCGACAACCAGCCTTGTGAAAACTTTCTTGTGCCTATTATATCACGTTTTTTCACAAATGAAAGAATCAAGTTGGGCCTTTTTGCGATCTTCAGGCGATGCGGAGCCTGATGATGGCGCGCCAAACGGCGCTGCGGGCCATCCCCATCGGCCCGGCGCTCGCTGCAGTGGCCGCGCGCCGCCGGTTCAAACGCCCGCCGCGGCCGACGACGCTGTTTATGGGTGTGGCGTGGCTGCCCCCTAGCCGGCGATGCTGTACTCGTAGCGCCCGCGTACCGGGTCCCCCTCGGCGAAACGGCTGAGGCGGAACAGCCGCGCATCGAACAGGGGCGCCTCGACCCCCATGACCATGTCGGCAACCATCCGGCCCACCGCAGGGCCCAGCTTGAAGCCGTGGCCGCTAAAGCCGGCGCACAGGAAGACGCCGCTGCCCTCCGGCGCCTCGTCAATCACCGGGTGCCAGTCCGGGGTGATGTCGTAGAGCGCGGCGTAGCCGCCGGCGCTCCCCCCCTGCTCCATGAGGGGCCGGCGCCGCACCAGCCGCTCCCCGGCGTCCAGCACGAAATCCCGGTCGAGCCGCTCGTCGTAGCGGTCCGGGTCCACCACGTAGTTGGCCTCTACCGGGTCCACCAAGCCCACCAAGGTCAGGCCGCCGGTCTCCGGCCGGAAGTAGGTGGCGTTGATGAAGTCGGCCACCACGGGGAAGGGGGCATCGTGGCCGGCCGGCGGGCGGAAGAAAGCCACCTGGACGCGGCAGGGGTTGAGGGGAAGCTCCACGCCGACGGAACGGGCCAGGGCCGGCGCCCACGGGCCGCCGGCGATCACCACGGCCCCGGCCGCCAGCTCACCCTGGTCCGTGACCACGCCCGCCGCGCGGCCGCCCTGCAGAGTCACCGCCGTGGCCGTGGTCACCTGGAAGAGGCGCACCCCCCGGCCTCGGGCTGCCTGCACCACGCTGTTCACTGTCAGATACGGATCGCAGTAACCGCTCTCCGGCTCGTAGCCCACCGCCTCCAGGTCGTCGGTGTAGGCGCCGGGCAACAGGGCGGCCAGGTCGGCCACCGAGATCAGCTCGGCCCGGATGCCCACCTGCTGGTGCATGGCCAGGTTGGCCCGCAGGCCGTCCAGGTCCTTGCGGCTCACCAGCACCACGAACCCCACGTTCTGGAAGCCGCATGTGCCGCCGTCGTAGACCTCGGCGAAGCGCTGGAAAACGCGCAGGCTGTACAGGGCCATGGCCGCGGTCAGCCGGTTGGAGTAGTGGGTGCGGATGATGGCCGACGAGCGCCCGGAGGGCCCCTCGCCGACGTGAAGGCGCTCCACCAGCGCCACCTTCAGCCCACGGCTGGCCAGCTCAAAGGCGGTGCAGGCGCCGTTGATGCCGGCGCCGACGACGACCACGTTAAATGCGTTTGACATAACCTTTTACCTCTGGGGATACGCTAGGTGTCTAGGCGACGGCAGACGGCACTTGACCTTCCGGGGCTTCCTCGGAGGGCGGAGGCAGCAGGCTGCTGGCCTGGGCGGCGGCCATGGGCGCATGGGCAGGCGTGTCCAGATCGAACACCTGGACGGTTCCGTTGGCTGTGCTGAGCGCCTTCAACAACGGCGCCAGGTAGGGGTCTTCGGCGACGATGGCCAGGGCGAAGCTGCCGGCAGGAGCGTTCACCAACAGGCGCTCAGGCTCTAGCTTGCGCACTCGGGGATCGCGAGCCATTAGCATCAGAGTCTCCACCGTCTCGTCGCCCGGCGCCAGGTCGCTGGCGCCCAGGGTGCCGATGGCCCCGGTTTCGTCTTTGACCAACGCGATGGTGTTGACCAGGCGGAGCTGGCCTCGGTTTACGCTCGACTGGAGTCGCTCGATGGCGCGCCCTAGGTCGTTGTAGCTGGGGAAGATGGCCAGCACCAGCTCGAGCGGGATGTTCGCCTTGGCATCGCTTGGAGCCTCCTGCATGGCTTTGCGTAGAGACTCGCTCAGCGCGCGGCGGCGCAGCCGTTGGCGCATGCGGTCCAGCAGGAACTCGTTCTGCCTGGCCGGCCAAGCGTACACCACCACCGTGCCGGCCAGCTTGTCGTGGAAGCCCTGGCGGCGGTTGTCCCACAGCACCCAGAGATAGCCCAGGCCCAAGGGCAGCAGCGAGGCGTAGAGGCTGAAGTAGCGCAGGAGAGCGCGGCCGAAGTCCATGCGCTTGCCGTCCAGCCGCACTACGCGGATGCCCATCGCGTATTGGACCGGGGTTTGGCCACCCAGCGACCAGAACAGGGAAAAGTAGAGGGGAGGAACCAGGAGGGGAAGGATGAGCTGGAACCGACGCGTGACCAGGCAGGTCTGCAGCACAACCTGGCCCAACAGGCCGGGCAGGCTGCTGGCCTCGCACTGGACGATGTCAATGCCGAAGAGCAGCTGCATCGGCAGGCGGATCATCGCTGCCAACAGGATGGTGATGGCGATGATCAACAACAGGTCGCCCAAGAGAGCAACCGCCCGACTGACGAACCCGGCGTACTGGCCCTGCAAGCCCTTATCGGCCATCGTCGTTCTTCCTCTTGGGAGGGATGTAGTCGGAGGGCAACACGGCCGACTCGGCTCGGCGCACCACCGGCTCGGGGGGCGGAGGCAGCTCGGACCGCTGCGGCCGGCGCAGCAAGGTGCGCACCAGCATCTCCACCGCCGAGTCGGCAGTGACCGCACGCTCGCGCGCCTCGTCCCGCAGCTCTTCTACCAGGCCGCGGCTCTGTCCGGACACCAGGCGCTGCACCGGCTCCGGGTTCTGGTTGAGGTACTCGATGTAGGCGTCGCCCTGGGTACGGATCAGCGCCTGCAGCACGTCGGGGTGATCGGCCAGGTGCTGCAGGTAGCGCGCCGCCTGGGTCTGGATCAGCTGCTGAACCACCCCGCTGTCCATCAGCTGCCGCACCTGCGCCTCGATGAGCTGGTACACGGCGGGATGGTCGGCGAGCTTAGGCAGGATCGCCTCTACCTGGGCCCGTACCAGCTCCGCCACGGCCGGGTGGTCGGCGAGCCGAGGGAGAACGCGCTCCAGCTGGATGCGGATCAGGCGGTCCACCTCCGGGCTGTCCGCCAGATAGGCGACCACCGCATCCACGATGTCCGCGATGGTGCCCAACATCAGGCGCTGGCTAGCCGCCAGCTCCTCCTGACCTCGCTCCTGGAGCCGGTTGAGGGCGGGCTCCACCTGGGCCGTCACCGCGCGTGCCGGCGCCAGCGCCAGGTCGGCCACTGCCTGCACGGGCCGGCGCAGCGGCGCCGTTCCCTCCCACACGCGGCGGTTGACCTCCAGCACAGCCTCTAGGCCCTGCTGCGCCGCTTCAGCGCTCACCACGGCCAAGCCCACGGCGCCGTCCACTGCGCCCTCCACCAGGCGGGCCACCCCGGTCAGCTCCTCGGCCGGCGCTGCGTTGTCCGCGCCGACCAGCTGGCGCACCTGACCCCGCAGGGCCGACATCCCCAGGGTGGCTGCGCCCATGCCCATGCCCACCGCTCGGCTGAGGAGCCCTCGGCGCTGCGGCGCCGCTTTGGCCTCGACCTGTTGGGCGCGCTGGCCCTGTTCTTCTGTCATGTGCTCGCTTCCTTTCGTTACCTCGGGCGGCCGCTGCCCACGCCCAGGGCGTCAGCGACCGCGCCGTAGACGACGGGCCACGCGGCGGACCAGGGGTCGAGCGGCTCGAAGTGGCCCATGTCGCGCAGCCACACCAGTCGCACTCGGTCGCCGGCTGCCCGCGCGGCCGCCGCATAGCGCTCGGCGAACTCGGTCGGCACCACCTCTTCGGCGGAGCCGTGCACGAGGGTCTGGGGCACACCCAGGGGCAGCAGCTCGATGGGGGAGGTGGCCGCATACCGCTCCGCTGCCTCGTCCGGCCCGCCGCCCAGCAGCTCCTCGACCACGCCGTCGCTCAGGCCTAGCTCCCACGCCCGCCGCAGGTCGGTGATCCCGCCCACGCAGATGGCTGCTCGCACGGGGAGCGGATCCGTCCGGCGCAGCGGGTGGCCGGCGGGTAGGCGATGCGCGCCCGCAGTCCAGAGGGCTAGGTGGCCGCCCGCCGAGTGTCCCATGATGGCCACGCGGTGCAGGTCCAGAGGATGCCGCTCGGCCAGCCGAGGGAGGAAGTCCACTGCCCGCAACACGTCCTCGAAGGTGCCCGGGTAGCCGCCGCCCGGATTGCCCAGCCTCCGATACTCGATGCTCCACACGGCGATGCCGGCCCCGGCCAAGGCCCGGCACAGGAGGTCGGCGTGCTCCAGGCCGTAGCGCGCTCGCCAATAGCCGCCGTGGACGAAGATCAGCAGGGGCGCCGGCGCTTCACCACGCTCGCCCGCCGCGCGGCGGCCCGGCAGCCACAGGTGGCCGAACTGGTTGGGGTCCGGGCCGTAGGCGACCCGGTGGGTCGGCTTGGGCGAAGGCAGGTCCAACACGCCGCGGCTCCCTCGCTGACGCCGTACCAGCCAGACTCGCCACGCCAGCGGGCCGCAATCGGCCAACGCACTCCACGCTCGGGCAACGAGCCGACGGCCGGGAAACGGAGCCATCGCGCTGGCCGGCCCTCAGCGTCGGCTAAAGAGATTCACTACCAAGAGGAAGAGCGTGGCGCCGACGACCGCCACTGCGAAAGACGACAGGCTCCAGCGGATGGCGAACGTGCCGCCGAAGATCAGGCTGGCCAGCGCGCCGCCGAGGAACGCGCCGATGACGCCTACGACGATGTTGAGCAAGCAGCCCTGGCGGTTGTTGCGGCCGGTGATGAGGCTGGCCACCCAGCCCGCCAGCGCGCCGAAAACGATCCACGAAATGCAGCCTAACTGGGACTGGACTAGCTCCACGGGGCGGTCTCTCCTTTCGGGGGCAGGGCGGTTCTCGGAACGCGCGCCGATTGTGCCACAGGTTGGCTTGCACGGCAAACGATCTCCTCAGCCAGTTGGAGAAGTCCGCTCGAGCCGAACGAAGCCAGGGCCCCACGGGTACCTCAGGACGCTCGCTGTCACGCAGAACGGATCGGGGGCGTTGGCTGACGCCAGGGCAAGCGCCGCTCGCGGGGCCCGTTTTCCGGTCGCAGGACTTCCTCCTCTGGCAGCTCCCACCTCAGCCCTGGCCGGATCTCGCCCACCACCTCGCCGCGGCGGTTGAGCACGGCCGGCCGGCGCAAGGGCTCCAGCTCGGCCAGCACGTCGCCCGTCACCAGCTCCAGCGCCTCCAGGACGGCCAGGACAGCCGGCCCTTTGGCGCGCGGGTTGCCGTCGGCCACCTTCAGCGCAATGCCCACGCTGCGGCCGTCGGGCGTGCGCACGCCCAGGCCCTGGTAGCCCTCGGCGCCCCCCTTGGCGACCAGGGCCCCGCGGCCCGCCCGCATCAGCAGGTCGTCCAGGGCCCCATGGCCTGAGACCAGGTGCGGATAGGCCTGCATGGCGGCTACCACCCGGCGGCAGTCGGGGCCAGCGTCCTCGGCCACCAGCCGCGCGTAAGCCAGCGCGGCCGCGGCCAAGGGTAGGGCGAAGGTCGGCACGGTGCAGCCGTCGGAGGCGCAAGGGATTTCCTCGGGCGACAGACCGGCCATCTCTGCCAGCCGCCGGCGGATGGCCTGCTGCACGGGGTGGTCCGGCAAGGTGTAGTCCAGGTCCGCGCAGCCCCACAGCCGGGCCAGGGTCAACATGCCGGCGTGCTTGCCGGAGCAGTTGTTGTGCCGCGCATCCGGCTCCAGGCCGGCCGCGGCCAACGCGCGGCCGGCCGCCTCGTCAATGGGCCAGTGGACGCCACACCGCAGGGCCTCCACGTCCAGCCCGATGCGGTCCAGGATGCGCTGGACGATGGCCACGTGCTCGGCCGTGCCGTGGTGGGACGCGCACATCACGGCCAGGTCCTCGTCTCCCAGCCCAAAGCGCTCCAGCGCGGCGGCTGCCACGGTGGGCAGGGCCTGAAACGGCTTGGCTGCTGAGCGGAGATACGCCGCCGACCACGGGTCGCCCACAGCGGCCAGGAGCCGACCCTCACCCCTCGCTTCCACCACCGCCAGCGCGCCGCAGTGGCTGCTCTCCACGAGATCGCCCCTGGTCACCTCGACCAAGGGCGCCGTCGAGCGGGCGGCCGAAGGGAGCATGGCTAGCTCTTGGCCGGGGCAGCGCTTGCCTTGGCGTTGGCCTTGGCCGCCTTAGCCTCTGCCTCGGCCTGCTTCTTGTGCTCGTTGTACACGCGGTTGATCCCCTGCTTGATCTGCGACTCGATCTTGCTGCGCCGCTCCGGCGGCACCGGATAGAGGGGCACCAGGCCCTTGACCAGCGCGCTAGCCGTCTCCTGCTTGGTGTAGCCCTTCTGGTAGCAGGAGCGCACCCGGCGCCGCACCAGCCGAATGTACTCCGAGAGCTGTTCCGTGACCTCCACGCCGAAGATGGGCCCGTGGCCCGGCACGATCATGGCGGGGTTCAGCTTGCGGATGTAGCTCAACGCGTCCAGCCACTGCTTTGAGTTGGCCTGGGCCATGTAGGGGTGTTGGTCCCCCCACACCGTGTCGCCCGCAAAGAGGATCTTCTCCGCCGGCAGCCAGACGACGATGGTCGCCTCGGTGTGGCCGCCCACGTGGATGAGGCGGATGGTGCGGCCCCCGCGCTCGATGTCCAACCGGCTGTCAAAGGTAATGGTGGGCCGGATGATCTGGATGTTGGTGAGCTGGGCCTGCACCTCTGGATCGCGCTTGAAGGAGTCGACCACGCGCTGGATGAAGTTCGCGCCGTAGCCCCGCATGTTCTTCCAGGCCAGCTCGTGGGCGATCACCGGCGCGTCGTAGTACTGGTTGCCCAGGATGTGCCCGCGGTGGTGGTCGGTGTTGATCACGTAGAGGATGGGCTTGTTGCCGGTCACGCGGCGCACGTAGGCCAGCCAGGTGCGGTTGTCGGCCGGGACGATGGGCGTGTCCACCAGGATGCTGCCCTCGGTGGTCTCGATCAAGCCGACGTTGCACCCCTTGAACTCCAGGTGGACGTGAATGCCGGGAGCGATCTCTTTCATGGCGTGTTCCCCTTCCCTCCACTGGCGGCGAGCATGGCCTCCTTGGCCAGGCCGAGGGCCCTCTCCGCGGCGGCTGCGTCCGGCGCGCTGCCCTGGGCGAACTCGCTGCGGCCGCCCCCGCGGCCGCCCACCGCGGCCAAGGCCGCCCGCAGGGCCTGGCCCGCGTCGGCGCTGACGTCGTCGCTGCGGCCGCAGAAGACTTGCGGCGGGCTGCCGCCGGCCAGGGCCACCACGCCGCCAGGCCGGGACCGCAGGGTGAGGGCCAGCCGTTTCACCTGCTCTGCCGGCCAGTCGGGGTAAAGGCCGACGATGGCCCGCACGGGGAGGCCAGCCTCTGCCGTGGCCCAAAGGCGCTCGGCCTCGGCTGCCACCAGAGCGTCCTGGGCGGCGCGCAGAGCTTTCTGCGCTGCCTGAAGGTCCCCCTGGAGGCGGGCGATGGCCTGGGGCACGTCGTCCTCGCCGGTGGAGAGCTGGGCCGCCAGGCTCCGCACCAGCCGATGCTTGCGGCCGTAGTCGGCCAGCGCCCGGCCGCCGCAGACGAAGTAGATCCGCGTCTCGCGGCCCTGGCGCTCGGCGCGCAGGACCTTGATCAGGCCGATCTGGCCGGTGGAGGCCACGTGGGTGCCGCCACACGCTACCCGGTCGAAGTCGGCGATCTCCACGATGCGCAGGGGGCCGGGGACGTCGGGCCGGCGCCGCAGGCCCAACCACGGCAGCTCCTCCTCGCCCACGACGCGCGCTGCGATGGGCCGGTCCTCCTGCACGATCTCGTTGGCCAGGGCCTCGGCCAGCGCAATCTCCTCCGGCGTCAGGTCGCTGCGGTCCAGGTCAACGGTGACGGTGTTGTCGCTCAGGTGCCAGGCCACGGTCTCCGCCTCGGCCGTGCGGATGAAAGCCTGGGTGAGCACGTGCTGGCCGCTGTGGTTCTGCATGTGGTCCCACCGGCGGCGCCAGTCCAGCTCGCCGTGGACCAGCTCGCCGGGGGGCAGCGGCTGCTCCAACAGGTGCCAGACCGTGCCATCTACCTCCTGGACGTCCACCACGGGGACCCCGTTGAGCCAGCCTGTGTCGTGGGGCTGGCCGCCCCCGGCGGGGTAGAAGGCGGTGCGGTCCAGGGCAACGGCCGGTTGGCCGCGCAGCTCGCAGCGAGCCGTCACCTGCGCGGTGAACGAGCGCAGGGTCGGTTGTCGGTAGTAGAGGCGCTCCGTGGTCAAGGGGCCGGGTGCTTCGCTGGTGGTGTCAGGATGGTGCCAGGGAGGCACAGCCGAATTATAGCACACTCCCAACCAGCGGAGCAAGCGCTTCGCCGCCGCGGGCGACCCTGGGTAGCCGGTCGAGTTGCCGAGACGGCGGTAGGAGGCCGCCTAACCGCTGATGGCGGTGCGCACCGCCTGGGCCAGGGCGGCAAACTGCGCGGTGCCCATCATCTCGATGGTGCGCGGGCGAGGCAGCGGCACGGCCACCTCGGCCACGATACGCCCCGGCCGCGGGCTGAGCACCAACACCCGATCGGCCAGGAACACCGCCTCGTTGATGCTGTGGGTCACCATCACGGCGGTGTAGGGCACGGCCTCCCGCAGGCGCTGCAGCTCCAGGTTCATGCGCTCGCGCGTGATGGCGTCCAGGGCGGCGAAGGGCTCGTCCAGCAGCAGCAGCGTGGGCTGGTGGACCAGGGTGCGGGCCAGGGCGGCCCGCTGCGCCATGCCGCCGGAGAGCTGCCGCGGGTAGGCCTCCTCGAACCCCTGCAACCCCACCAGCGCCACGGCCTGCTGCGCCCGGCGGAGGGCCTCCGCCTTGGGCACCCCCTGGATCTCCAGAGGAAGGGTGACGTTGCGCAGCACGGTGCGCCAAGGCATCAGGTTGGCGTGTTGGAAGACGTAGCCGATCTCGCGGCGGGGGCCGACGAGGGGCTGGCCGTCGAGGCAGACCGCCCCGCGCTCCGGCAGCAGCAGGCCGCCCAGGATGCGCAGCAGCGTCGTCTTTCCGCAGCCCGACGGGCCCACGATGCAGACGAACTCGCCCTCCCAGGCCTCCATGGTGATCCCGGCCAGGGCCTGGGTCGGCTCGCCGCCGTTGTGGCCGGGAAAGCTGCGCCAGACGTCCTTGGCCCACAGCAAGGGAGGGCCGTGGCGCTCAACGGCGCTCTCAGCGCGGCGGCCGGGCGAGAGCGGCAGGGTCAGCAGCATCGGCTAGCGCACTCCTGCGGCCTCGACGAAGCGGTTGGTGAACAGGCTCTCCGCCGGCAGCACCCGGTCCACCAGTCCGACGTCAGCCATGAACTGGGCGGCCGCCTGCCACATCTCCAAGCTGGACAGGCCCAGCCCCTCGGCCGGCGCCTCCCACAGGTCCAGCGACGCGTCGAAGATAGCGCGGTTGACGGCCTCGTTGGGGCCGCCGGCCTCCGGCACCGCCTGCAGGCTGATAGCAAAGGCCTCGTCTGGGTTGTCCAGGGTGTAGCGCAGGCCTCGCAGCACCGCGCGGGTCATCCGCTGCACCAGGTCTGGGTTGTTCTGGATGGTCTGTTCGTTGGTGATCAGGCCGTTGGAGGGCAGGTCGAAGTAGTCCGACACCGGGAAGACGGTGACCGGCCGCTGGGCTAGGCGGAGCTGCACCGGCCCGTTGACCGAGTAGTCCAGGGCTGCGTCTACTCGACCTTCGCTGACGGCTGCGGCCTGGGTGAAGCCGATGCTCTCCAAGGTGACCTGGGTCTCGTCCAGGCCGGTGGCGTAGACCAACGCCTTCCAGGCCACCAGGCTGGCGCCGAACAGGCCGGGGATGCCCACGCGGCGGCCCTCCAGGTCGGTGGGCTGAGTCAGGCCTTCCTCCTCCAGCGCAAAGACCACCACCGGGA
>JANWYQ010000227.1 GCA_025055015.1 Caldilineales bacterium | reverse complement strand
CGGCCACCGGCCTCGGCCGTGTCGCGTGGTGCGCGTCGGCAACCAGCTCGGCGCCGAGATCGGCCTGGATGTGGCCCTGCGCTCCGCCGGCGCCCAGGTGACCGACCTGCCTCTGGGCGACTACATCCTGCAGATGGCCGGGGAGGAGGCTGCGCACCCCCTCTTCCCCGCCATTCACGTCCGCAAGGAGGCCGTCGCCGCTCTGTTCCGCGAGCGCCTGGACCTTCCGGAGACGCTGGATCCCCAGGTCATGACCAGCATGGCGCGCTACCACCAGCGCCGGGCGGTGCTGCAGGCGGACCTGGCCATCAGCGAAGCGGCGCTGGCCGTGGCGGAGCCCGGCGCCTTGGCCCTGGCCACGGTGGACGGCAGCGAGCGGCTGGCGGTCTCGTTGGCGCCCACGCACGTGGTGCTGATGGGCATCGCCGACGTGGTCGCCAACCTCGACGAGCTCTTCCTGCTGATGCGGGCCAAGGCGCTCAACGGACTGGGACGGCCGGCCATGCCGTCCCTCACGCTGCTGCTGGGTCCCGCCGGGCCGGATGAGCACCAGGGCCCGCGGCAGCTCCACCTGGTGATCGTGGACAACGGCCGCAGCGAGCTGTTGCGCCGTGGGCTGGGCGATGCCCTGGCCTGCATCCGCTGCGGCGCGTGCGCAAACCTCTGCCCTGTCTACGGCGAGGTGGGCGGCGGCATCTACGGCTCGGCCCCGGCCGGCCCCATCGGCGCCGTGGTGATCCCGCTGCGCCCGGCGAGGCCTGGCCCGGCCCAGGCTGCAGAGCGACGGCCGCTGCCGGCTCGGCCGTCGGCGGTCGCCTCGCCTGCTTCCGAGCTGCCCTGGGCCAGCACCTTATGCGCTGCGTGCACTCAGGCTTGTCCGGTGGGGATAGACATCCATGGGCTGCTGGTAAGGCTGCGCAGCGAAAGCCCGCCGGCGGTCAGCCGTTCCTCGGCCCAGCGCATGGCGCGCGCGTGGGCCTGGGCGGCCCTTTCGCCAGAGCGCTATCGCTGGCTGGCGCGCGCGCTGGCCGGCGCCGGCCGCGGCCTGAGCGTTGAGGTCCTACGCTCTGTCGCGCCGCCCCTGCACCCGTGGGCGCGCATCCATCGCTGGCCGCCGCCGGCTGCCCGCTCCTTTCGCGAGCGCTGGGAACGGCGCCGGCGAGCGCAGGCTGCTCGGCCTGCCGACCATGACCGAGTGTCGAGCCGCTTGGCCGCGGCCCCGGTGGTCCAGCCTGATGCGAGCGCGCATGTGGCGCCGGCGCCCCCTCCGCCGGGCGACCTGTTGGCAGCGCTCACCGCGGCCTTCCTTCGGTGGCATGTCACCTGGGAGGTGGCCGAGAGCGTCGTCGCCGCTCGGCTGGCTTTGGTAGCGCAGCTGCAGGCCGCAGGCGAGCCTCAGGTGTTGAGCTGGGCCGATGACGCCCTGCCGGTGCCCGGCTTGGTCGCTGCCCTGGCCACCGTTGGCCTCCAGGTGTTGGTGCCCGATCGGCGGCCCGGTTACAACAACCTGCCCAAGGACGCCGACCGCACCCCCCTCGGCCTGACCGGTGTAGACGCGGCCCTGGCCGACTCGGGAGCGCTGCTCATGCTGAGCGGTCCAGGCCGGCCGGCGCTGGCTGCCCAGCTTCCTCGGCGCCATATTGCGCTGCTGCCGGCCAGCCGCATCTACCCCAGCACCGACGCCTGGCTGCGCGCCCTCTCCGCCGGCGACGCTGTGTCCACGCGACGCTGCATCTCCCTGGTTGCCGGCCCCAGCCAAAGCCTGGATATCGAGCTGGAGCGCGCTGTCGGCCTGCACGGCCCGCGCAGCCTCCATGTGGTGGTGATCCAGGGAGCGTAAAACTGGTCCGGTTTCGGAGACTGGGCCAGTTTTCTGTTGCTTGGCGATCGGGCGCGGTTGTGCTATACTCGTGCCGCCTACGCACGAAGCAGCCTCTCAAGGAGCCCGTTGATGTTCCCTCTGCGCTTGGCCCTTGTCCTTTGCGTTCTCTTGTTTGCGCTCGTGGCCGCCGGCTGCGTGATGCCGGCAGCGCCCGCTGCGCCGGGCCAGCCCGCTGGACCGGCCGGCCCCGCGTCCCTGCCCACGCTGGACCTTTCCGCCCTGCTGGCCGTGGACTTTCTGCGCAGCGACGAGTTGGGGGAAACCCGCGCCCGCCTCTACCGCGACGGACGGGTGGTGTTGCAACAGCCAGGCCAGCCGGAGGCGGTCTTCTACTTGTCCGCCGACGAGGTAGCGCAGCTCGATGCCGCCTTCGAGGCCGCCGACTTTTACCGCAAGGCGCTGCAGGAGCCGCAGGCCGGCGACCCGTCGTCCGCTGCCACGCGCTACACCATCACCCGTCGCGGCCTGTTGTTGGAGGGCACGCTGACCACCCACCAAGGCGCAGTGCCGGCGTGGGCCGAGCCGCTAATCGGACTGTTGGAGGGCCTCCTGCTCGTCCCCAAGCCTGAGCGAGCCCAGCCGTCCCCCTCGGCGACGGCCGTCACTCCGGGCGATATCGGCAGCCTGGTGGTGCTGGAGTTCCGTCGCACCGGCGGCTTCGCCGGCCTCAACCAACAGGTGCTCCTGCGGCTGGACGGCCGCTACAGCGTGTCTCAGGGCGGCGCGGTGACCACGGGCCAGCTGAGCCCGGAGGCCTTGGCGGAGCTGATCAAGGCCTTGGAGGCAGCCCAGCTGGACCAACGGGCAGGCGACTATCTGCCGGCCAACCCTTGCTGCGACCGCTTCGAGTACGAGGTTGTCTATCGCAACCCGCTGGGAACCTATCGGGTGCGCACGGTAGACGGCGAGGTGCCGGCGTGGCTCCAGCCCGTGCTGGAGCGTCTCGTAGCCACCTTCCTCGCCCCCCCGGCCCCGGCTGCCGAGCCTCAGCCGACGCCCACTGAGCCACCGGCCGCCCAGCCCACCGCGCCGCCGCAGCCTGCGGCAACGGAGACGCCGGCGGCTACGGCCACTCCCCTGGAGGCGCTCCTGGCCGACCTGGCCGCCGCCGGCCTGAGCGTGGAGTCCACCGGAGCAAGGGTGGTCAAGCCTTATCTGAGCGTCGCGGGCCTCGTCGTGCGGCTGAACGGCCAGGCGCTGCAGGTCTTCGAGTACTCCGACGAGGTCGCTTTGGCCGCCGACGTGTCCGGCCTGGCGCCCGACGCCAGCAGCGCCAACGGCCTGCCCCTGGCATGGCGAGGCACACCTCACTTCTGGCGCCGCGGGCCCTTGCTGGTGCTGTGGGTGGGCGACGACCCGGCGTTGCTGGCCGCGCTCAACCGGGTGCTCGGCCCGCAGATCGCGGGAGGATAGCCATGTCGTCCGACGCCGCCGGCCTCGCCATCCAGCGCCTGCGGGTGGTTGTGCGCGGGGCAGTGCAGGGCGTAGGGTTTCGGCCCTTCGTGTACCGGCTGGCCACGGGCCTGGGGCTGACGGGCTGGGTGATCAACAACAGCCAGGGGGTGTTCGTGGAGGTCGAGGGGGAAGCGGAGACGCTGCAGACCTTCCTGGCGCGGCTGACCGCCGAAAAGCCGCCGCGCGCGCTGATCCAGGAGGTAGAGAGCGCCTGGCTGCCGGCCGTCGGCTTCACTGCCTTTGAGATCCGCCACAGCGAGGCGGAGGGCAACAAGACGGTGCTGGTGCTGCCCGACGTGGCCACCTGCGCCGACTGCTTAGCCGAGGTGCTAGACCCCGGGGACCGCCGCTACCGCTACCCCTTCACCAACTGCACCAACTGCGGCCCCCGCTTTACCATCATCCAAGCCTTGCCCTACGACCGGCCCAACACCACCATGCGCCGGTTCACCATGTGCCCTGCCTGCCGGCGGGAGTACGATGACCCTCTGGATCGGCGCTTCCATGCCCAGCCCAACGCATGTCCGGTCTGCGGGCCGCAGCTGGCTCTGCACGGGGCCGACGGCGAGCTCTTGGCGGAGGGGGATGCAGCCCTGCAGCTGGCCGCCGAGGCCATCCGCGCCGGCCTGATCGTGGCGGTCAAGGGGCTGGGGGGCTTTCACCTGGTGGTGGACGCCGCTAACGCCGAGGCCATCCAGCGCCTGCGCCAGCGCAAGCCGCGCCGCGACAAGCCCTTCGCCCTCATGGCCGTGGACCTGGCCCACGTGCGCCAGCTGTGCGAGGTGTCGCCCCAGGCCGAGGCGCTGCTCACGTCGCCCGAGGCGCCCATCGTGCTGATGCCCCGCCGGCCGGACGCAGCGGTGGCGGAGAACGTGGCGCCCGGCAACCCGACGCTGGGGGTCATGCTGCCCTACACGCCCCTCCACCACCTGCTGTTGCGGGAGCTCAGCCTGCCGTCCGCCGGCCAGGGCCAGGCGACGGCCCGGCCGGTGCCTGCGGTGGTGGCCACCAGCGGCAACCTCACCGACGAGCCCATCTACACCGACGAGCAGGAGGCCATGCAGCGGCTGGGGCACATCGCCGAGCGCTTCCTGGTCCACAACCGGCCCATCGAGCGCCACGCCGACGACAGCGTGGCGTGGGTGGTGGACGGCGAGCCGCGGCTGCTGCGCCGGGCGCGCGGCTACGCGCCGCTGCCGGTGCTGCTCAAGGAGCCGGTGCCCACCATCCTGGCTGTCGGCGCGCACCTCAAGAACACCGTGGCCCTGAGCGTGGGGCGGCAGGTGTTCATCAGCCAGCACATCGGCGACCTGGAGACCGCCGAGGCCATGGCCGCGTTCGAGCGGGTCATCGCCGATTTCCTCCGCCTGTACGAGGCCGAGCCGGTGGCCATCGCCCACGACCTGCACCCGGACTACCTGTCTACGCAGTGGGCCAAGGAGATGGGGGAGCAGCGGGAAACGAGGGTAAGGCGGGAGATCGGGCAACCGAGGGACCCCGCAGAGACGGCGAAGAGAGTCGAACACTGCGCCCCCTTTTCCTCCTTCCCTTCGCCCTTTCCCTCCTTTCCTTCCTCCCCCCACCTCATCCCCGTCCAGCACCACCATGCGCACCTGGCGGCGTGCTTGGCCGAGCACGGCGTCGAGGGCCCAGCCTTGGGCGTCACGTGGGACGGCACCGGCTACGGCCCGGACGGCACCGTCTGGGGCGGGGAGTTCCTGCTGGGGGACGCGGCGGACTACGCGCGAGTGGCGCGGCTGCGTCCCTTCCGGCTGCCCGGCGGCGATGCAGCTATCAAGGAGCCGCGGCGGGTGGCCTTCGCGATGCTGTGGGCGCTCTACGGCGACCAGGTGGCGGAGTGGGAGCACTTGGCGCCGGTGCGCAGCTTGGCCGCCGGGGAACGTCGGTTGCTGGCCCAGATGTTGCGCCGCGGCCTCAACGCGCCTTGGACCACCAGCGCCGGCCGGCTGTTCGACGGCGTGGCTGCGCTCATCGGCCTGCACCAGCAGGTCAGCTTCGAGGGCCAGGCAGCCATGGCGCTGGAGTTCGCCGCCGACGCCGGCGACCATGGGGCGTATCCGGTGGAACTGGTGGAGGAACTCGGAGGAACTCAGGGGAGCTCGGCGGCGAGCACCTCCAGTTCCTCCAGTTCCCCTAGTTCCCCCCCTTCCCTCACCTCCCCCACCCCCCTGCTCCTCGACTGGCAGCCGACGGTGGAGGCCCTGCTGTGCGACTTGCGGGCCGGCGTCTCCTGGGGTATCATAGCAGCCCGGTTCCATGCCGCGCTGGTGGAGGTTATCCTCCAGGTGGCAGAGCGGGTCGGCCAGCCTCGGGTGGCGCTTACCGGCGGCTGTTTTCAAAACCGACGGCTCACCGAGGACGCGGCGCGGCGACTGCGCCAGGCTGGCTTTCAGGTGTTGTTGCATCGCCAGGTGCCCCCCAACGACGGAGGCATCAGCCTTGGGCAGGTGGCAGTGGCGGCGGCCCGGTTGCAGCGATGGCAGTGAGATCAGGAGGTGTGTCATGTGTCTAGGTGTGCCGGGACGGGTGATCTCCATCGAGTCTAACCCCCTGGGCATGACCATGGGCCGGGTGAGCTTCGGCGGCATCGTCAAGGAGGTGTGCCTGGCCTACACGCCCGAGGTGAAGGTGGGCGACTACGTCATCGTCCACGTGGGCTTCGCCATCAGCCAGGTGGACGAGGCGGAGGCCCAGGAGGTCTTCCGCCTGCTGGAGGAGATGGACGAGCTGGGCGAGCTGCAGATACCGCAGCCGGAGTGATTGCCATGAAGTACGTGGACGAGTACCGCAACGAGGCGGACGTGCAGAAATTCGCAGCGGCTATCCGGCGCTTGGTCACCCGGCCCTGGACCCTGATGGAGATCTGCGGCGGCCAGACCCACACCATCATCAAGAGCGGCATTGACCACCTGCTGCCGTCGGAGGTGACCCTGGTCCACGGCCCCGGCTGTCCGGTGTGCGTCACGCCCCTGGAGCTGATTGACAAGGCCGTGGCCATCGCGCGGCGGCCGGAGGTGATCTTCACCTCCTTTGGCGACATGCTGCGGGTGCCCGGCTCCGAGGCGGACCTGTTGAGCGTCAAGGCGGCGGGCGGCGACGTGCGCATGGTCTACTCGCCGCTGGACGCGGTAAAGCTGGCCCAAAAGCACCCCGACCGCGAGGTGGTGTTCTTCGCCGTGGGCTTCGAGACCACCGCGCCGGCCAACGCCATGGCCGTGTGGCAGGCCAGCCAGCTGGGCCTGCGCAACTTCTCCATCCTCTGCTCCCACGTGCTGGTGCCGCCGGCCATGGAGGCGATCCTGGGCTCCCCCAACAACCAGGTGCAGGGCTTCCTGGCCGCCGGCCACGTCTGCACCGTCATGGGCTATTGGGAGTACGAGCCCATCGCCGAGCGCTACCGCTTGCCCATCGTGGTCACCGGCTTCGAGCCGCTGGACCTGCTGCAGGGCATCTACATGGCGTTGAAGGCGCTGGAGGAGGGGCGCTGGGGCGTGGAGAACCAGTACACGCGCGCGGTGACGCGGGAGGGCAACCGGCCGGCCCAGGCCCTAGTGCGCCAAGTCTTCGAGGTGACCGATCGCCCGTGGCGCGGCATCGGCGTCATCCCCATGAGCGGCTATCGGCTGCGGCCGGAGTACGCCGCCTACGACGCCGAGCGCCGCTTCGGCGTCGGCCGGATCACTGCCCAGGAGTCGCCCCTCTGTATCGCGGGCCAGATCATGCAGGGCTGGAAGAAGCCCACCGACTGCAGCGCTTTCGGCACCCTCTGCACGCCGGAGCACCCCCTGGGCGCGCCCATGGTCTCGTCGGAGGGCGCGTGCGCGGCGTACTACCACTACGCGCGGGCGGCCGTTGTGGCGTAGGCCGCAACGCGTAAACCGTAAGTCGTCATCTGGCGCGGAGGTAGGCCTGCCCTGGGGCGGCCGTCTGTTTCCCGTTTGCGCGCTCCTCGTTGCCCGTGGCTCGTTGTGTGTTACCCTCCATGCACCTACCCGACTTCACCCTGGCCTGTCCCATCCCCATCAGCGAGTACCCCGCCATCACCTTGGCCCACGGCGGCGGCGGGCGGCTGACCCACATGCTCATCGAGCGCATGCTGCGGCCGGCCTTCGCCAACCCGGCCCTAGACGCCCTGCACGACGGTGCCATCCTGACCCTGTTCGACGGCGCAGGGCCGGCAGCGGGGGCTCCTGGCCTGCGGCTGGCCTTCACCACCGACTCGTACGTGATCAGCCCGCGCTTCTTCCCCGGCGGCGACATCGGCTCCCTGGCCGTGCACGGCACCATCAACGACCTGGCCATGTGCGGCGCGCAGCCTCTGGCCCTGTCCGCTGCGCTGATCCTGGAGGAGGGGCTGCCCATGGAGGAGCTGTGGCAAGTGGTGCGCTCCATGCAGGCCGCGGCCGCAGCAGCCGGCGTCCCCATCGTCACCGGCGACACCAAGGTGGTGGACCGAGGCAAGGGAGATGGGCTGTTCATCAACACCAGCGGCATCGGCCTGATCCCGGCCGACGTGGAGATTGCGCCCCAGCGCGCCCGGCCCGGCGACGCCGTGTTGGTGAGCGGCGCCATCGCCGTGCACGGCATCGCCATCATGTCGGTGCGGGAGGGGCTGGAGTTCGAGACCACCCTGGCCAGCGACACCGCGCCGCTGCACGGCCTGGTGGGCGAGATCCTGGCGGCCGGCGGCCGGGACGTCCACGTCCTGCGCGACCCCACCCGCGGGGGCGTGGCCAGCGCGCTGAACGAGATCGCCGCCGCGGCTCGCGTCGGCATCCGCCTGGACGAGCGCGCCATCCCCGTGGACGACGAGGTGCGCGGCGCGTGCGAGATCCTGGGCCTGGACCCCCTCTACGTGGCCAACGAGGGGAAGTGCCTTGCGGTGGTGGCCCCCGAGGCGGCCGAGGCCGTGCTGGCGGCCATGCGCCGGCATCCCCTGGGCCGGCAGGCTGCGCTGATCGGCGAGGTGGTGGACGCGCACCCCGGCAAGGTGTTCCTGCGCAGCCGCATCGGCGGCCTGCGGGTGGTGGACATGATCAGCGGCGAGCAGCTCCCCCGCATCTGCTAACGTTTGGCCTTTGCCGGCAGACGTGCTATAATTCGCGCAGCTTGCGTAGAGCCCGCTCACATCTTGCCACGAATTTCACGAGCCCCACGAGGGCCCTCCGCTTCCTTTCGGGTACGTTGGTATCGTTGGCACAGTTCGTGGCGGCAGGAGCATCGGTGACTTTCCCGAGAGCTCTGAGCTGCCGGGAAAGGTAGCGTTCACGCTAAGGAGGTGATGCCGCAGCGCGTGGCGCCGTTCGTAGGGTCCCACCATGCCTGAGTGTGTCGTTGGCCCCTTAACAGGCGCCCGCCTCTCCCCGATCCCTCGTTTCTTGTCCTTCCCAGCTTTCCATCCTTTCCATCTGTGCTCCGCCGCACCCGGTTGAAGAGCGGTTTTGGCAGTTGCCCGGGCATTGAGTTTACGCCCGACCGAAAAGTTCTGTCTTCCCGGAGTGCATTCCTGTCGCAAGGAGTCCTGCCGTTATGGCAAGCGTAACCTATCGTCACGTCTGGAAGCGCTGGGGCGACGTGGTCGCCGTGCGCGACTTCAACCTGGCCATCGCCGACAAGGAGTTCATGGTCTACGTCGGCCCCTCCGGCTGTGGCAAGTCCACCAGCCTGCGCCTGCTGGCCGGCCTGGAGGAGATCAGCGAGGGTGAGATCCTCATCGGCGACCGGGTGGTCAACGACGTGCCGCCCAAGGACCGCGACATCGCCATGGTGTTCCAGAGCTACGCGCTCTACCCCCACATGACGGTGTACGACAACATGGCGTTCGGTCTGAAGCTGCGCAAGACCCCCAAGGCCGAGATTGACCGCCGCGTGAAGGAGGCGGCCGAGATCCTGGGCATCACCCAGTTCCTGGACCGCAAGCCCAAGGCCCTCTCCGGCGGCCAGCGCCAGCGCGTCGCGGTGGGCCGCGCCATCGTGCGCAACCCCCAGGTCTTCCTCTTCGACGAGCCTCTGTCCAACCTGGACGCCAAGCTGCGGGTGCAGACCCGCGCCGAGATCACCAAGCTGTGGCAGCGCCTCGGCACCACCTTCATCTACGTGACCCACGACCAGGTGGAGGCCATGACCATGGCCACCCGCATCGCGGTGATGAAGGACGGCGTGCTGCAGCAGGTGGACACCCCCCAGCACCTGTACAACAAGCCCGGCAACGTTTTCGTGGCCGGCTTCATCGGCAGCCCCTCCATGAACTTCTTCGACGTCACCCTGGTGGAGGCCGACGGCAAGATGTACGTGGACGGCGGCACCTTCCGCTTGGAGGTTTCGCCCAAGCACCTGGAAGTGGCGCGCAAGTACAAGGGGCAGCAGGTGATCTTCGGCGTGCGGCCCGAGGACATCCAGGCCAAGCAGTACGCGCCGCCCGGCATCAGCCCGGCCCACCTCAAGGCCAAGGTGGACGTCACCGAGCTGATGGGCAACGAGATCTTCTGCTACCTGTTGACCGGCAAGAAGAGCTTCCTGGCCCGCCTGGACCCGCGCACCGAGGCGCATCCCGGCGACACCATCGAGCTGACGGTCAACATGGACAACATCCACTTCTTCGACCCCAAGACCGAGCAGCGCCTAAACTAGAGGCTCGGCCTTGGCCGCGTCCGAAAAGGGGTAGGTCGCCCGGCGGCCTGCCCCTTTTTCGGGTTTGGAGCTCCTGTGCAGTCCCACGGGTTTTCTCACCCCCGCAGTTCGGCGGAGCCTCTGGATGTCTGGGTGGCTCGGAGGAACCTTTGAGGAACTTGGAGGAGATCGGAGGAGCTCAGAGGAGCGGAGAGGAACTCGGAGGAACTCAGAGGGGCTCGGAGGAGCTCAGAGGAACTCGGAGGAACTACCGCAACCACGCTTGAGGAGCACACACCTATGACCAACTTCGCCCTGATGCAAGAGCTGGCGTTGCGCAACAACAACAAGATCGTACTGTTGGTGATGGACGGCCTGGGCGGGCTGCCCATGACCCCCGACGGCCTCACCGAGCTGGAGGCGGCCCACACGCCCAACATGGACCGCCTGGCCCGGCAGGGCACCTGCGGCCTCTCCGTCCCCATCGCGCCCGGCGTCACCCCCGGCAGCGGCCCGGCCCACCTCAGCCTGTTCGGCTACGACCCCATCAAGTACGACATCGGCCGCGGGGTGTTGGAGGCGCTGGGCATCGGCTTCGACCTGGGGCCCGAGGACCTGGCCGCGCGCGGCAACTTCTGCACCGTAGACCAGAACGGCCTGATCACCGACCGCCGCGCCGGCCGCATCCCCACGGAGACCTGCGTGCGGCTGTGCGAGAAGCTGCAGGACGCCACCGGCGACGCCCTCCCCGGCTATCAGGTGTTCGTGCGGCCGGTGAAGGAGCATCGTTTCGCCCTGGTGCTGCGAGGACCCGGCCTGGGCGGCCAGCTCACCGAGACCGATCCCCTGGCCGTGGGCAAGGCGCCCCTGCCCGTGCGCGACGAGTCGGGCACGCCCGAGGGCGCGCGCACGGCAGAGCTGGTGAACCGCTGGATCGAGGCCGCGCGCGAGGCGCTCAAGGACGAGTATCCCGCCAACAGCCTGAACCTGCGCGGGCTGGCCAAGGACCCCGGCCTGCCCAACTTCACCCAGATCTTCAACCTGCGCGCCGGCGCCATCGCCATCTACCCCATGTACCGCGGGGTGGCCAAGCTGGTGGGCATGACGGTGCTGGAGACGGGCAACACCCACCAGAGCGAGATAGACACCCTCAAGCAGCATTGGAACGACTTCGACTTCTTCTTCGTGCACATCAAGTACACCGACAGCCGCGGGGAGGACGGCAACTTCGAGGCCAAGGTGAGGGTGATCGAGGAGGTTGACAGCCTGATCCCCCAGATCGAGGCCCTCAAGCCCTACGTGCTGATCGTGACCGGCGACCACAGCACCCCGGCCAAGCTGCGCAGCCACTCCTGGCACCCGGTGCCCACCCTGCTGTGGAGCCCCGACGCCATGCCCGACCGCTGCCAGGTCTTCGGCGAGCGGGAGTGCGCCAGCCTAGGCGGCCTGGGCATCTTCCATGCCACCTCGTTGATCCCCATGGCCCTGGGCCACGCCGGCCGCCTCCAGCGCTACGGCGCCTAGCGCCTCTACCCTGCGGCCGGCCTGCTGAGCCGGCGCCGCGCCTCAAGCCGACCTCCTACCGGGAGGGGTGGGGCTCGGCTGCTGCGCCGGCGCCGCGCATGCCGGCTGTCCAGCCGAGTCGTGGCCCATCACTCGCTGTGTGGTATTGGTTACGCCCCTATGCGCGCTCTCGTCACCGGCGCCACCGGGTTTGTCGGATCTAATCTCGTCGAGCTGCTGCTGGCTGAGGGCTGGCAGGTGCGGGTGTTGCGGCGTCCCACCTCCTCGTCGGCCGGCCTGGCCGGTCTGGCTGTGGAGGCGTGGGA
>JANWYQ010000191.1 GCA_025055015.1 Caldilineales bacterium | reverse complement strand
AGGCGCAGGCGCTCGGCGAAGACCGAGTAGGTGTTGATACGGCCGCGGCCTGTGAGGGGGTAGCCGCCGCCGGCACGCAGGAAGCGGCTGGCGCTTTCGGCGCTGTGCAGGGCGCGGCGGTATTCCTGCCACAACTGAGGGTTCTCCTGCAGCAGGCGTTCGATGAGCCGTTTGCGGGCGGCGCCAGATGCATGGGCAATGCGGGCATCGCGGCTGGCAAAAAATTCTTGTTCTTCCAGTTGAATTTGTTCCCACGGCGGGTTGGCGAGGAGCACGTCGAAGCCGCCTCCCTCACCCCTCACCCCCTGCCCCCTCTCCCCTCTCCCAAGGTTGGGAGAGGGCAGAGGGGGTGTCGCCGCAGGCGACGGGGGTGAGGGGTGAGGGAAGGGGGGTGAGGGGTGAGGGACAAACACCTCCGGAAACTCCAGCGGCCAATGGAAGAAGCGCGCTTCGGCGGCCAGGGCTTGGGCCTCGGCCAAGGTCTGCGGCGGCACGGGCTGGCCGGCCAGGACACATCGGACGGAGAGGGTGGTGATGGCCATCACCTCTTCCCCCGGCCTGGCGGCCGCCTCCTTCCCCTCTCCTGAGCCTGGCAGCGGGGAAGGGGGCCGAGGGGATGGGGTGAAGGACTGGAAGAAGGCGGCGGCCCACAGGTCACAGGCCGTGCGCTGGCGTCTTGCCTCTTCCTGCAATTGCCGGTAGCGCTCCTGCTTGCGGCGTACCTGTTCGGCCGAGTCGTCGGGAATGGCGTCCATTTGCTGCCCCAGCTGCGCCAGTCCGCTTAAGTCCAGGTCCAAGCTCCCACCGAAGAGGGTCATCTGTCCCTCACGCACAAATCGGTTCAGTTTCTTCCAGCCAGCTGCCAGCTCGCGATCGTCCCCCTGCAGCGGGTCGAACGCGCCGTCGGGGACGCCATCGTTGAGGACGTTCAGGTCGAGGACACCCACCAGCGAGTCACCGACCTTGATGCGGTGCTCCAGGAAAGTCAGCGGCTTGCCCTCGGCGTGGCTTTCCAGCCACAGGGCCACCCGCGCCAGCTCGACGGCGAGGGGGTTCTTGTCCACGCCGTAGATGCAATGGGCAACCACATCGCGGATGGCAAGGCGCACCTGTTCGGGGTCCGGTTCGTCCTCGCCGGTGCGGATGCGCGCCAGTTCCCTCCCCAGTCGGCGGGCGGCGGCCAAAAGAAAGTGGCCGGAGCCGCAGGCCGGGTCGCAGACCTTAATCGAAAGCAGGGCCTTCTCTCGCGCTTCAGCCCTCTCCTGCCCCTGCAGCCGCTCTGCGATGACCGGCTCCAGCGCGCTGCCGATGAGTTCGTTAACCAGTTGCGGTGGGGTGTAGTAGGAGCCGGTGGATTTGCGCACCGAGCCAGGGGCGAGCTCGAAGTGCGGCTTGCCAGTCGAGTCGAAGGTCACCGTAGGGTGATAATCCAGCAAGCTCTCATACACCGACCCCAGTTCCTCGGTGTCCAGCGCGGCGTAGTTGACGCGACGGGGCGGGTCGTCGTAAAAGGCGAGATGCCAGAAGGCGGTCAGCAGGTCGCGGTTGGTGATCAGCGCGTTGTCCAGCTCCTGCGGGGCAAAGAGCTCGCCGTTCAGCGGCGGCACGCCTAGGAGGGCGGCCAGTTTCTCATCGCGGAAGATCTCCCATAGGGCGCGCAGACCCAGCCACAGGTCGGCGTCGTCGGTGTAGGCCGCGCGGCGCGCCGCGTCGCAAAGCCGGCGCAGACGGCTGACGCCGTAACTTTCCAGGTAGAGCGGGCTCTGCCCCATCAGACCGCGCTCCTCGGAGACGAGGAGGAAGAGGAAGCGGTAGACCAGGCGGAGGAGCTGGCGGTAGAGGGCCAGCGCGCCCTCGCGCTGCACCCACGCGCGTAGGTCGCTGCTGCCAGAATGGCCGAGGAAGCCGTTGGCCAGGATCGTCAGACACGTCTCCACCCCCTCGCGCAGGCGCTCGCGCACCCGGCCGCCCTGCTCCACGGACTGCTGGTAGTACCGCTCCAGCCAACAGTCCTCGGCGCGGCCATCCCCCGGCAGGCGCGTGCGGTGCAGCAGGCGGTAGAGCAGGACGAAGTCGGCGAAGCGCTCTTGCTCGAAGATGGCCTCCAGGTCGAATTCGACATAGGCCTGGCGGCGGATGAAGGTCGAGTTGCGCAGCAGGCGCAGGGTGCGGCCGTTGGTGACGAGGCCCCACAGGGCTTCGGAGCGGTTGAGGTACTCCTGGACGAGGGCATGCGGCGAGAGGCGCGGTCGGCCCGAAGGGGCTAGGCGGCCCAGCTCCTGCCGATAGCCGACGACGTGCACGGGCGTGGGTTGGTCGGGGTTGGGCGAGGGCAACAGCGCGTGGGAGATGGCAAACGTCTGGCCGTCTCGCTCCACCGCGCGTGGGCGATAGTGCAGGTCGTAGTCCAGCAGGCGCAGGAGGGGGATGGCCCACAGCTCGCGCGTCTCCGAGGTGGCCGTGTCCTCGGCGTCGAGGCGCTCCAGACGGCGCCGGAAGACTTGCCACCAGCTGGCCGCGTCGTGGTAGAGGCCGGCGATCTCGTCGGTGAGGCTGCGCTGCGCGGGCAGGCCGAAGTCGGCGGGCCGCTGGCCGGGCAGTTCCCCGCGAGCCAGGGCTTCGAGCAGGTCGGGGCCGAACAGGCCGCCCTCGATGCGAAGGGAGGGGTATGCGTTCATGGGGCGCCTCCTGCCGGCGTCAAGATCAGCAGCCCCAGTAGGTCCGCCGGCCACTGCGCCTCCACGGTCAGCCCCTGGCTGCGCAGGCGCACGGCCTGGCGGATGCGTCGGTGGGCCGCGGTCAGGTCCCGGGCGCGGGCTTCGATGAGCGGGCGCAGGTGTGGCTCCAGGGCGGGATAGTCGTCGAGGACGGCGGTTAGGAGACCCCTCTTCTGCGCCAGCGACAGGTTGGCGTCGGGCCGGGCTTCGGCCAACAGGCGCAGGGCCTCCCCCTCCGGCAGCCAGGCAGGGCCAGCGGCGTCGACGGTGTAGCCCAGCACCCGCACCTCCTCGGAGAAGAGAGGCGCCTGGCCTGACAGGCGAACCAGGTAGCGCACCCGCAGAAGCAGCAGCACGGTGAGCTGGCGCACGCTGCGAGTGGCGATCACGCCGCTGCGGGCTGCGCGCGCCGCGCCGCCCCTGGTGAGCGCCTCTTCCAGCAGGAAGCGCGCCAGCGCGGCCACGAAGGGATGGTTGCGTCCCAGGTACTCCGCGCCCTCCGGCGTGGGCGAGGTGAAGGCGATCCGCCAGACGCCGTCTCTGCGCTGGGGCAGGGCAAAGCGCACCGCTTCCGGCAGGTTGGGCGGCAGCGGCGAGGTGACCAGCCGAAAGACCGTCCCGTTTTTCTCGCGGGTCAGCGTCAACCCCAGGCGCTGCGCCGCCTCCTGCACGAAGCGGCGCACTGCGTCCGGATCCCCTAGCACAGCGTCGGCGGCCTCTAGCTCCCGGCGCACCTCGTCGGGCTTGAGGCTGCGCTGGGCGAAACGGGTGCGGGTGATGCGCTCACGCTCGGCGTCCTGCTCCCACCGGTAGTGCAGCTCCTTTACCTCCTGCGGCATGAAGTCGAACGCCATCTGCAGGCCGCCCGCCCCGTAGCCCACGCGCAGGAAGAGCGCGTTCAGCACCGCCTCGGTCACGCTCTCGCTCTCCTCCGGCACGGGCACGTGGGTGCCCAGGGCCTGGTGGATCTCATGGGCCTTCTTCAGCAGCACGTCCAGCACCACGCCGTCCACCGGGTTGTCGGCGCCGTAGTAGCGGATCACCTTCACTCGGCGAGCGGGCTGGCCGTAGCGGTCTACCCGGCCCTCTCGCTGCTCCAGGCGGTTGGGGTTCCAAGGCAGGTCGTAGTGGACCGCGGCGGTGAACTTCTCCTGCAGGTTGATGCCCTCCGAGAGGCAGTCGGTGGCCACCAGCACCCGCGGGCGGTCGGCGGCGATCTCCTCGATGCGGGCGCGGCGCTCCTCCTCCGCCTGCCGGCCGGTGATGCAGACCACCTGGGCCGTGGGGTGGGAGACGGCCAGCCGCTGCTGCAGCGCGTTGGCCACGTACTCCGCCGTAGCCACATAGCGGCACCAGACGATGGGGTGATAGCCTTCAGCCAAGAGGCACTCCACCGTCTGCACCAATCCCTCGAGCTTTGAGTCCTGGCCAGGCGCCAGCAAGGCGGCCGCCAACTTAGCAAGACCCCGCAGCTCATGGCGTTCGGCGTCGGGCAGGGTGGCCTCGGCCTCCTCGATGGCCGGGGTTGGCTGCTCGTCGTCGGTGCGGTCGCTGTCGGACTCGAAGACGAAGCCGCGGAAGTCCACCTCGTCCACGCCTGCGGCCTCTTCTAGCCGTCCATGCCGCGCCTCCAGCGCCGCCAGGGCCGCCGCCGGGCTGGACATCACGCAGCGCAGCAGCGCCAGCGCGCCCCAGTAGCGCACGCGGCGCTTCCGCTCCTCTAGGCGCTGGCCGGTGCGCACGATTTGGGCACAGAAGGCGTAGGTCTTGTCGTAGAGTCTGCGGTAGGCGGTGGAAAGGCGGTAGGTCCGGTCCTCAGGCAGGCGCTGGGGAAAGCACGCGCCCCCTTCCCAGTCGTGTTCGATGTCGCGTCGGGTGCGCTGGACAAAGTGGCGCGCCAGCTCGTCCAGGCGTTGCTCGCTCAGGTTGTTAACGTCCCACGCGCTGAAGCGTGGGTCCAGGAGGCCCAACAGGGAGCGGAAGGTCGCCTCGATGCCGCTGTGGGGAGTGGCGGTGAGCAAGAGGAGGTGACGGTTCCCGTCCTTGGCCACCTCGCGCAGAAGCTCGTGGCGCTGCTGTTGGCTTTGGTTGGTCGCCATGGCTGCGCCGTGTGCCTCGTCCACGATGACCAGCTCCGGCGCGTGCAGCAGAAAGGCGTGGCGGTTGCGCGCGCTCTTCACCCAGTCAATGCTGATCACCTGCACGGGGTAGTGTTCGTAGAGGGTGCGGGTGGGCGGCTTGTGGCGCTCCAACTGTCCCACCGTGCCGGAGCGGACCACCACGGCGTCCTGAAAGTTGAACTTCTCTACCAGCTCCCGTTGCCACTGGTCGCATAGGTAGGGCGGGCAGAGGACGGCCAGCCGGCGGATCTCCCCCCGCTCCCACAGCTCGCGGGCAATGAGCAGGGCCTCGATGGTCTTGCCCACGCCCACGTCGTCCGCGATGAGCATCCGCACCGGGTCCAGGCGCAGGGCCATCAGCAGCGGCACGAACTGGTAGGTGCGCGGGCGGATGGAGATGCGGCCCAGGGAGCGCAGGGGCGACGCCCCCTCGCGCAGGGTGAGCCGCGCCGCCTGCCAGAGCAGATGCGCGCCGACCGCGTCCGAGACGTCCTCCGGCGTGGGCAGGGGAAAGGTGGCTGGCCGCGGGCGCTCCTCCGGCAGGGTGTACCCCAGCAGGTCGGTCAACCCCCGGTGCAGGGTGAGGGTTTCGTCTATTGCGCCGGTGAGGGGGCGCAGGGCGTAGACGTTGGGGTCCGGGTGCGGCAGCAGCACCCAGAAGCGGTTGCGGACCTGGACGATGGAGCCTGGGTTCATCGCAGGGAACGCCTCCTCGGTGTGATGAGTCGCAGCACGGTCATCTGGGGACCGCCGGGCGGGCACTGGCCCAGGTTCAACGTCACCGGCTAAGCGTTTTTGAGGGGAAAGGCTTCTTCGATGAGACGGCGTTGAGTCATGGGATTTCCTCGCTGGCCAGGCCAGCCAGCCGATCGCGCACCCGCAGGATTAGATCGCCTGGTCGCAGGACGGTCACCTGGGGATGGCCGGGCCGGTAGTGCCGCAGGTTGAGGGTCACCAGCCACGGGCATCCCTCGCGCAGCGCCGCCACCAGGAGCGGCAGGTCGGTCGGGTCGGCCAGGCCGAGGTAGGGCATCAGGTCGGCCGGCGCCGGAGCGGGGACAACCCGCAGGCAGCGGCCGACGATGAGGCGAAAGGTCGGCAGCGCCGTCGGCAGCTTGATGGTCAGGCTGCGCTCTGCCTCGGTCACCGCCTGCTGCGAGGTGATGGCCTGGATCAGGGTGATCTCGGCCAGGCGCAGCACGGTCAGGCTAGCGCTGTGCTCGGACGGCGAGGCTGCGCCGGCGAAGAGCACGTCGGCGTCCACGAAGACGCGCGGCTCAGGCGGTCGGGACGTCGGCATCGGCGTAGTGCTCTGCGTGGTAGCGTGCGCGCTGCTCGCGCAGGGTGGCCAGCAGCTCCTCCGTGCTCAGGCCGGCCGCCAGCCGCAGGCGCTCGATCTCGCGCGCCAGCTCTGACACGATGGGCGTCATAGGCGTCAGCACCAGGACGCCGTCCAGGTCAACGATGCGCAGGGTATCCCCCTCCTTGAGCCCGTACTTCTCCCGCAGCTCGGCCGGGAGGGTCAGCGTGCCCCGCTGACGAATTTGGACCGTGGCGTTCATGGACGCCTCCTTCAGAAAATCTGCCGTTGCAGACTTGCGACAGGCGCATCGTACACTATGTAGACTCAAACCGCAAATTGGGCTCCCATTTGCCCGACCCGCCCAAAGGCTCGAACGCAGGGTGCATGGAACAGAAAACTGGTCCGGTCTCACAGACCGGACCAGTTTTTGGCTTGTTCGGCGTCGGCTTGCCTCGGCGCGCGGCCGCTAGGGGGAGCCCGCAGCGCAGCTCTGGCCGTTGACCCGCAGGTCGGCAGGCGGGGCGTTGGCGCCGGAGTAGCTGGCCTGGAAGCCGAACTCCACGGTGCTGTTAGGCGCGACGACCCGGTTCCAGTCGGCGTGGGTCACCTGCACCGCCTGGCCGGTCTGGAC
>JANWYQ010000167.1 GCA_025055015.1 Caldilineales bacterium | reverse complement strand
TGCTCCCAGTAGCCCTGCACGGCCTGCCAGGCCTTGAGCATCTCCGCCGCAGTCTTGAACCGCCGCTCCGCGTTGTAGTGCAGGGCGCGGCGCAGCACTCCTTGGGAGGCCAGGCTGAGCTGCGGCCAACCCGGATGGCGCATGAAGGGTGTGGTGATCCGGCCACCTCGCTCCTGGGCCTCGCCCCCGGTGAGCACCGTGTATACGTAGCGCGCCGCCCGCAGCAGGTCCACGTGGACGCGGCTCAGGTCGCCCGAGGCGCTGAGGACGTTCCAGTCGGTGACCTTGAGGGTACGGGTCTCGCGCTGCCACCACAGGTTCTCGAACTTGAAGTCGGTGTAAGTGCGCCGGAGCTGGTCGTGGAGGGTGTGCAGAAGCCCGGTCAGCTGCACAGCCAGGGCCAGCCCTTCTCGCTCCGGCAGAGGTCCCTCGCTCTCCAACAGCTTCTCCACCTTCTGGCCGGTCATCAGCTCCAGCACGAGGGCCTCGGGCGCGTCGGCGCGCCCCGTGGCAAAGGCCTCGTAGTACACGGGCGCAGCGTTGGCCCGGGCGCTGAGCAACGCCGCCAGGTGCTCGGCCTCGGCGCGAAAGCGGCGTTGTTCCTCTGCGCCCAGCCCGGGCTTCATCACCTTGATGGCCACGGAGAACGGGTCGCCCCCCTCCAGCTCGGCTTGTCCCTGGAAAACCCAGGCGGTCAGGCCGGCTCCCAACAGACGCTGCAGGGTGTAGCGGCCGCGCTGGCCCTGAAACACCTCACCGATCAGACGATCTTCAGAGTTCATAGGCGGTCCTAAGACGAGTACATGGGTAACACGAGCGCTTCGGTCGGGACAGCCTTGTAGCGCTGAGCTCGGCGCTCGAAGTCGCCGCGGGTAGAAAGTCAGAGACCCTGCTCGCTGACTGCCCACTTCCAGAAGAGGTGGGCGCCCAGGATGGTCAGATGGGTGAGCTGGTCGAGAAACTCCTGGTGCACACCGGTGTCCAAAGGCACCTGCTGCTCCAGGTGGATCAGGCCGTAGGTGTCGGAATTCGGGTCACGGACGTACAAGAACGCCTTCGGCCATCGCTTTTCCTTGTTCCAGGTGTTGCAGGCCAGGATGGCGCGACCCCAGTCGCTCTTGGCTATGCGCCGATCGCTCATGACCAACACCCGATAGATGTCTCGGTTGGAGCCCTCGGCCAACAACCAGATGGTCAGCTCGCACTGCACCTCTGGATCGTAGGCGAAGTCAATCCGATAGTCGCCGTCCTGATCAACGAGATACTTCAGGCCGTTAGCCTTGAGATATCTCTCGATCATGCCCTTGTTGAACTTCTGCACGGTTGACACGGGATCCTCCTAAGGCTGTCACGGGCCGACAGGTTGCTGGCAGGGCGGCGACCGCGCGCAGCCAGGCTAGCCCTCTCGGCGCAGGTTTTTGGTCTGCTTCGCCTCAGCTCCCAGACCCCGCAGGATCTGGTCGTGCAACGACGGCTCCTCTAGCTTCGGTGCTGGTCCGGCAGAGGGCTTTGGACGCGCCGGGCCGGCCAGCAGGCTCTTCTGGATATCGGCAGCCAGGTTGTCTGCCGGAGACATGCGATGCTCTTTCCGTCCCTTGATCCGCTCCAGGCGCTGGCGCACCCGCTGGAAGACAGGCGTCTCGCCAACGGCATACGGCTGCCAGCACGGCTGCGCCAACAACAGCTCCAAAAACGTCACATAGGTCTCGGCCGTGCGCACCGCCTCGTCGCTGTACGTCGCCTCCCCCTCCGCCTCCAACTCGTCCAACTCCTGCTCCCGTCGCTCCCAGGTCTGCAGGCTCTCCACCTGCGCCGCCAGCGTCGCCCGGTAGCGCAGGCTGTGCCGCATCAGGTTCTCCAGCCGCTCCCGCAGATCGCTCAGCGTCACGCTCTCGACCAGCGGCCCCTCCAGCACCCGCCTCAGCCCCGCCACCTCGTCCTCCGCACCGGCCACACCCTCCGCCCACTGCGCCTCGACCGCCCCGCCCATGGCCAGCACCTCCGCCGCCTGGGGCCGCTGCGCCTCCTCTGCCCGACGCTGCACCGCCTGCTCCAGCTCCTGCCCCACCTCCCCCACCGGCCGCCACACCCCGCCCCGCGGGTCCCAGACCACCGGCCACAGCCGATGGCGCTCCTGCCAGCCCCGGAAGGCGGCCAACGCCCCCTCCGGACGGCGCCTCAACTCCTCTCCCCAGAGCTGTTCCATGGCCGCTCGGTGCTCCGCCAGCGCCTCCCGCTGCCCCTCCACGTTGCGTCGGTCCGCCTCCGGCAGCCGGCCAAAGCGCTCGGCCAGGGCAAGGGCTCGCTCCCACTCCCGGGGGTCGTTGGTCGTCAGCAGCCGCCGCAGCTCCACCAGGCTGGGCGACGGCCCCTCTGCGCCCGGCGCCGCCGGCGGCGTAAAGGAAAACACGGTTTTCGGCGCCTGCGCTTGGCTCGGCGGTTCCTGCACCGGCGCTGCGCCGGGAGCCCCCGTGGCTCGAGCCGAAGGACTAGGCGCTGCCTCCTGGCGAGGCTCTTGTGACGGCTTCGTCTCCGCCTGCCCTAAAGGGGCGGTGCCTGCGCTTGCGTCGGACGCCGTCGGCCCCTCGCCGCGCTGCCCTGCAGGCGACAGACTGATACGCTCCGCCAACTGGCGTAGCTCTTGAGCCAATTTGGCCCGATCGGCTACGTTCTTCGCCAACTGCTCCAGGAGCGCGATTTGGCCCGGTAGGCCCAGCGCTCTGGCCAGGGCTAGCTCGAGCTTCGACTCATCGGTGAGTTCCTGCTCATCTGCAAGCTTCCTTCGACACCAGGCGCTCAAGGTTCTCGCTGCGTTGGGTTGAATGCCCAAGACGCCTGCCACAATGTCAAACCAGTGTTCGCCACCAAGCCTGTGTGGCTGCTTGCCTTTCATCGCGTTTGCAAGAGCCTGGGCCAGCAGGGAAGGGTCTGAAGCGCTGAGGTGCTCGATGAGGT
>JANWYQ010000120.1 GCA_025055015.1 Caldilineales bacterium | reverse complement strand
GGCGACCAGGTCTCCCTTGTTGTCCGCTGCTCCGCGCGCGAACAGCTTGCCATCGCGCACCGTCGGCTCAAAGGGGGGCGACGTCCACTCGTCCAGCGGATCCGGCGGCTGCACGTCGTAGTGGTTGTAGATCATCAGGCGACGTGGACCGGACCCCCCACGCGCCAGCACGATGGCCGGTCCACCGGGCTGGGGAACGACCTCGGTCCGCAGGCCGGCCTGCTGGCACAGCCTCTCCACCAGGCGTCGCGCGTCCTCCATAGCCGGGCCGTTCTCGGCCGACACGCTGGGGATGCGGCACAGCGCGCTAAGGTCCGCAAGGATGTCGGGTAAGCAGCGAGCTACGTAAGCGTCGAAGCGTTCCAAGCTCATAGCTTTTTCCTTTCCTGTTCTGGGGTTGTCCCTGCCGACGCGAAAAGACCGGCATCCTGCGATGCCGGTCTCCTGGATTGGGATCGGCAGGATCGTCCCCAGTGTACTCCGGCCATGCGGGCCGGTCAACTTCGGTCGGCAGCCCTAGAGGGCGGCGCCGGCCAGCTGGCGGATCTTCAGGCCCGTCTCCCGCCAGCTTACCTTGGTGAGACCCAGCTTCTTGCGCAGGTGCTCCGGCGACATGCCGGTGCGATAGTCGCGCACGGCCGCAGTCCAGCGCATCACCTCGAAGGAGACCGACTTGTTCTCAATGCCGGCCAGCTGGCCTGCGTCGGCCAGCACGTACTCCAGGTTGCGGGCGGTGCACTCGAACAGGTAGGTCTGGGGCTTGTACTGGGCCACGTACTGGCGCATGGCGGTGATCCACTGGGGCGCCAGGGCCAGCTTGCGCTCCTTGTGGCGATAGCGGGCGGAGGGGTAGCGGATGTAGAGCACCGGCGCGTGGGGGTTGCTGGCGTCAATGTGCTCCAGCTTGATGCCCATGCACTCGCTCTTCTTGATGGCCGTCTGCAGGATCAGGCTCACCAACACGTAGGGCCGCGCGTCGGGCTTGGGCGCCCACAGCAGGTCGCGCGTGTAGCGCAGCAGCCGTTCCACCTCGTCGTCGTAGAGGATGTCCGGCAGAGGGGTGCTCACGGGCTGGTGGGCGATGGGCGCGGCCGGGTCGCTGGCGACGATGCCGGTGTCGTAGAGCCACTTGAAGAAGACCTTCAGCGTGGTCAGCCGGCGGGCGTAGCTCTTGGCGTTGCAGGGCACTCCTCGGCCGTTCAGCAGCCAAGACAGGAAGTTCTCCAGGTCGTGAGTGGAGATGCGGCTGATGTTCGTGCTGGGAGGCAGGTACTTCATCAGCAGCCGCAGGTCGCCGGCAAAGGCCTTCACCGTGTTCTCGCTGAACCCCTGTAGGGTCATGTAGGTGTGAAAGGCGCTGACGGCGGCGGAGAGGGAGGAGCGGGCGCTGAGGGGCGCCTGGTTGGCCACGGGTGGCGTGTAGCTGCCAGGGCGGCCGGGGCTTGGGAAGAGAGCTAGCTGGGTGTCGTTCATGAGCAGTACTCCTGTGACGGGGGCAGCGATGTCGGCTCGGTTCGCGTAGTGCTGTGAACATAATAGCACGGATGGCGCGTTTTGTCAAGACCCGACAAAAAACGATTTCGCGCAGTAGGTGTTCACCGGCCCCGCGTCCGGTTATAAGACAGCATGCGCTTCGTGGATGACGCAGGCTTGCGCCGCGCCTACAGCTACATCCTCGCCCATCCGGCGCGTTCTTTCCCCGCATCTCTCGCTTTTCAAACGCGCCTCATTTTGACAACCCCCCGCGGCGCGCATATAATCATTTGTGCATGGGGGCTGTGGCCCACTAGCTCAACAGGCAGAGCAGCTGACTCTTAATCAGTCGGTTCCAGGTTCGAGTCCTGGGTGGGTCACCTGAAAGGTAAAGAACGAGGCCGTAGGCGCACCGAGGGTGGCCTACGGCCTTTTTGTTTGGGGCGTGATCGGCCGGCCGTTCCGCGTGGATCGCTTCCTCACCGGTCACCTGCCGGCCACTCGGTCGCCGTTTTACCGTTCACCGTTGAGTGTTCGCCGTTCACGGCTTGATGGTCACCGGCATGCCGATGTACGCCATCTCCCACAGGGTCTTGGCCTCGTGGGTGCCCAGCAGCACGCAGCCGAAGGTCACCGGCGTGCCCAGCGCGTTGCCCCAGATGGGAGACCCGCCCGGCGTGTAGGGGAGGCCGTGGATCCCGTTCTCGGTGGAGCCGGCCCAGTAGATGCCCAGCCAGTAGGGCATGTAGAACCCCCAGCGGGAGCCCCAGGCCTCACGGATCTTGCTCTGCACGTAGAAGGTGCCCGTCTTAGTGCCCGCGCCCGGCCGGCCGGTGGAGCAGCGCCAGGCGTACAGCAGCTGGTTCCCCTGATACACCCAACAGCGCTGCTGGCTGATGCTCACGGTGAAGCTCAGGCCGCTGCCGCGGCGCACAGTGGGCGCCACGGCCCCGGGAATGGACAGCCGCTGCCCCACCCGGACCTGCGACGGGTTGCGGATGCCGTTGGCCTGGGCCAGGGCCGCCACGGTGGTGCCGTAGCGGGCGGCAATGCCGCTCAGCGTCTCGCCGGGCGCCACCACGTGAACGGCGTTGCCGCTGCTGTTGCCGGCGGTCCCACCGGAGGCCGACGCAGCCCTGCCGCCGGCCGGGATAACCAGCCGCTGGCCGCTGCGGATCAGCGAGGGGTTCGCAATGCCGTTGGCCTGGGCTAAGGCTTGCACGCTGACCCCGTAGCGCGCAGCGATGGCGCCCAGGGTCTCGCCGGGCTTGACCACGTGCACGGCGCTGCCACCGGGGTTGCTGGCAGCGCTGCCGCCCCGGCCCGGGATGGTCAGCCGCTGGCCAACGTAGATCAGCGAGGGGTTGGCGATGCCGTTGGCCTGCATCAGCGCCTGCACGCTCACCCCGTAGCGCGCGGCGATGCCGGACAGGGTCTCTCCCGCCTGCACCACGTGCACGCTGCCCTGGGCGTAGGGCTCAGCCGACGGCGCTGCCGAGACAGCCGAGACAGCAACCAACAGCAGACCGAGGCTTAGGGTCAGGGCGAGGGCAGATCGTCTTAGACAGCGCATGGAACTCTCCGGCGGCTATTTCAGACAGGCCATGGGCACAAACTCGACGTAATCTTACCCCAATTG
>JANWYQ010000057.1 GCA_025055015.1 Caldilineales bacterium | reverse complement strand
CTCGCTCACGCTCCGTTGACCCCATGCGCATCGCCGGCTACGTGGTGCTCGTCGCAGCCAGGGTGCCCGGCGTGTGGGACCTCATGAGCCGCCCGGGCCCTGAGCGGTGGCTCGGCCTCGGGCTGCTGGCGGCCTTCGCGCTCTTGCACCTGGCGCCCGACGAGATGCTGTGGGGCGTCAAAGCCAAGCGCCCGCACCTCTACTTCGTGGTCATGTCTGCCCTGGTGGTGAGCCTGGTGCTGCTGCCGCCCCGCATGCCCTACTTCGTGGTGCTCTTCTTCCTGCTCAGCGCGGAGGCCATGATGCGCTTTCCGGCCAGCGTGGGCTACTCCTGGGTGGCGGGCTTCAGCGCGCTGACGGTGCTGCCCTTCCTGGCTGTGGAACGCTCTAACCCCGGCACCCTCCTCAGCGCGCCGCTGTACATCGCCGGCTATTTCTTCTTCGCTGCCTTCGCTACCCAGACAGCCCGCGCCGAGCAAGCCCGCGCCGAGAGCCAACGCCTGTTGGCGGAGCTGCAGGAGGCAAACCGCGCGCTGCAGGACTACGCCCGCCAGAGCGAGGCCCTGGCCGTGGCCGAGGAGCGCAACCGCCTGGCCCGCGAGATGCACGACACGCTGGGACATCGCCTGACCGTGGCCTCAGTGCAGCTCCAGGCGGCGGAGCGGCTGGTGCGCAGCGACCCTGAGCGCGCAGCGGCGACCGTGCGCACCGCGCGCGAGCAGGTGAGCCAGGCGCTGGCCGAGCTGCGCCAGACCGTGGCGGCCCTGCGCCTGCCCGTGGAGGCGGACCTGCCCCTGGACTCGGCGCTGCGCCGGCTGACGACCGGCTTCAGCGAGGCCACCGGCCTTCAGGTCCAGCTGGAGATGGACCCTCAGATTGCCTCCTTGCCGCGGGCGCACCAGATCACCGTGTACCGAGCAGCGCAGGAGGGGCTCACCAACGTGCAGAAACATGCCCACGCGCGCACGGCCCGGCTGGCGGTGCGCTGTCAGGGAGACGAGGTCCACCTGCTGCTGGAGGACGACGGCGTCGGACCGACGGCCGCCGAGCCCACATCGGTGGGCTTTGGCCTGGTTGGCCTGCGGGAGCGGGCCGAACACCTGGGCGGCAGCCTGACCTTCGGGCCGGCTAATGGGCGAGGAAGCCGGCTGTCCCTGCGGCTGCCCTTGCCGGCCGCAGCGGCGGGCGACCTACCTGTGCCCGAGGTGCAAAAGGAGGCGGCGGTCGGTGGCTGAGGACATCCGCGTGCTCTTGGTGGACGACCAGCGCCTGATGCGCGAGGGGCTGCGCCTGCTGCTGGAGCTGGAGCCCGGCGTGACGGTGGTGGGGGAGGCAGGCGACGGCCAAGAGGCGGTGGCGCAGTACGAGGCCCTGCAGCCCGACGTGGTGCTGATGGACGTGCGCATGCCGGTGATGGACGGCGTGGAGGCCACCCGCCGGCTGCTGGCCCGCTGGCCGGCTGCGCGCGTCGTCATTCTCACCACCTTCGACGACGACGAGTACGTGTTGGACGCCCTTCGGGCCGGCGCGCTGGGCTACCTGCTCAAGGACGTGTCGGTGGGCGAGCTGGTGGACGCGCTGCGCCGGGTGATGGCCGGAGGGGTGTTGATCGAGCCGTCGGTCGCGCGCAAGGTGGTGGCAGAGCTGGCGCGGCTGGCACCGGCGCCCAGCCGCCCTGCCGCCAGGCTGGCCGAGCCCCTCTCCGAGCGCGAGCGGGAGATCCTCTCCCTCATGGCGCGCGGCCTGACCAATCGGGAGATCGCCCAGCGCCTCTTCCTGGCCGAGGGCACGGTGAAGAACTACGTCACCACCATCCTGGGGAAGCTCGACGCCCGCGATCGGACCCATGCTGTGGTGCGGGCGCAGGAGCTGGGGTTGGTGTAAACCCGGAGACTGGCCCAATCTGAAAGATTGGGCCAGTCTTGAGCAGGAGCTAGAGTTGTGTAGCCCGAAGACTGGCCCAATCTGAGAAATTGGGCCAGTCTTGAGAATGGAAGTTCGATCGCAACAAAAGCGGCGCGCCGGGCGTAAAGTGAATGCGATGGACTACAAGGACTACTACGCTATCCTCGGCGTGCCGCGGGACGCCGACGAACAGACCATCAAGAGCGCCTACCGCCGCCTGGCTCGCCAGTACCACCCCGACGTCAACCCGGACAAGGCCGCCGCCACCGAGAAGTTCAAGGAGATCAACGAGGCCTACGCCGTGCTGTCGGACCCGGAGAAGCGCCGTCGCTACGACGCGTTCTCGGCGCGCTACCAGGCCTACGGCGGGCCCGGCTACGCCAGCGCGGCCGGCGGCGCAGGATACGCCCCCCCGCGGCAGCAAGCCGCCGGCCCTCGCGGCTACACCGCCACCCTCAGCGACGACGAGATCGAACAGCTCCTGCGGGCCTTCATGGCGGCCTTCGCCGGCCAGGGGACCGCGCGACGGGCTGACGCCGACAGCTTCTCCGAGTTCTTCGAGTTCCTGTTCGGCGGCCGTCCCGCTGCCGCCCGTCCGACCCCCTCCCGCAGCCGCCCCTGGACCGCTCCCCGCTCCGCCGAGGTCACGGTGTACATCACCCTGGAAGAAGCCCTGCGCGGGGGCGTGCGCACCGTGCGCGGCAGCGACGGCCTGGAGATCCAGGTGCAGATCCCGCCCGGCGTGGCCACGGGCACCCGCCTGCGCCTGCGCGGCCTGGGCCCCCGAGACTTCTTCGGCGCGCGCGGGGACCTCTACCTAACCGTCCACGTGCAGCCCCATCCGCAGTTCGAGCGCCGAGGGGATGACCTGTACACCAAGCTCGCGGTAGACGCTCAAGAGGTGCAGCGTCGCGGCGAGGTGCGGGTGCCCACCTTGGAGCAGCCGGTGGTGCTCAAGGTGCCCCCCGGCACCCGCAGCGGCCAGGTGTTCCGGCTGCGCGGGCTGGGCCTGCCCCGCCTCCACATGCCAGACCAGCGCGGGGACCTCTACGTAGCCCTGGAGCTGCGCCAGCCGGCAGCCCAGGCTGCCAAGGCGCCGCCGTCGCCGCGGCGCCGGCCCCGTCGGCGGCTGGCCGACCTGGTCGTGACCCTGCGGCGGGTCGTGGGGATAGCGCTGGCGGCCGCCGGCTTCCTAGCCGTGGCTGCCTTGACCTCCCTCGGCCGGACCAACGAGTGGCTGATGATGGCCGCGCTGGCGACGGCGCTGTTGGCTCTGGCAGCGGCGTGGCGGTCCGCCTGGGCAGCGGCAGCAGGCGTCGTCCTGGCCGGCGTGGCCCTCTGGCTAGGGCTGCGCGCCGACCTGGCCTGGAACGACCTGCTGCGGCTGCTGTGGCCCTTGTTGCCGCTGGCCCTGGGGCTCCTGCTGGCGTCCCCGGCGTCCCGTCGCCCTCGGTGAGGCCTTGCGCCGGAATTTGCAAATTTGCCCTTCCTACTTCATAATCAAGTTGTCCAGGCGGCTGGACACTGCTTGCCTCAAACCCCGCGGTTTCCTCGACGGCGCGCTTTCTTTTCGCTCGTTCTGTGTAGGCTTCCGAAAGGTGGTTTGTCAGCAGCAGGGGGTTTCGACACCGTTGACCATCCGCTGTGCGCGAGATGGTGTGAAGAAAAGGGCTCTCGGGCTAGAGCTGCCCGGGGCCTACAGAGTCGCTCCGCCGTAGACGGAGCGCAGGAGCAAGCCCAACATGAGGATCTATTGCGGCAATCTTCCCTTTAGCGCCACCGAAGACGACGTGCGCGCCCTGTTCGAGGAGTACGGCACGGTGCACAGCGTGGACCTGCTCTACGACCGCGAGAGCGGTCGCCCGCGCGGGTTCGGCTTCGTGGACATGGACGATCGCGGCGGCGCCGCGGCCATCGAGGCCCTGGACGGCATCGAGTTCGGCGGTCGCAACCTGCGCATCAACGAGGCCAGGCCGCGCGAGGAGGGCGGCGGACCGCGCGGGGGCGCCCGCCGCGAGGGCGGCCCGCGCCGCCCCGGCGGCAGCAGCGGCGGCCGCCGGTACTAGCAGTCAACCTGGAGATACCAAGTTCCCTGAAGACCTTCGCAAAGCGCACAGGGCCTGGCGCTGACCAGGCCCTGTGTTGTTTTGCAACGCCTTCCGGCCTTGGGGCTCTCGGCCGCCCGCCGGATTGACGCTGCCCGCAGGCCGTGCTACAATGCGGGCCAGCGAAGTCGAATACCATCACCCGTTGCCCCCTCGTACAAGGGACCGACAACGGCGCCTACAGCGCGTCGGCGCGTCGCCGAACGCGCGTTGTCTGTCTTTCCCGTTGCGGCCAACCTCCTTGGGGGGCAACGAGACGGAGGAGCTCGTTGGCACCGACCTACCACATCCACACCTTTGGCTGTCAGATGAACGTGGCCGACAGCGGCCACGTGGCCGCCCAGCTGGAGGCCCTAGGCTACCGCCCGGTGGACCGCGCCGAGCAGGCCGACGTCATCGTGATCAACACCTGCGTCGTCCGCCAGAGCGCCGAGGAGAAGGCCATCGGCAAGCTGGGCTCCCTGCTGCCCATCAAGCGGCGCCGGCCCAACACCGTCATCGGCCTCATGGGGTGCATGGTGGGCGTTAAGCCGAGCCCCGCCCTCAAGGAGCGCTTCCCGTGGGTGGACGTGTTCATGCCCCCCTCGGAGCCGGGTCCCCTGGTGGGCTACCTGATGGAGCGGGAGCTGGCGCAGGCCGCGCGCGCTATCGAGGAGGCCGAGGTGCTGAGACGCTATGCGCTGCAGGACGAGGAGCCGCTGCCGCCGGTCGCCGCCGGCCGGACGGACGATGCCCTCCGGCTGACGCCCAGCAAGGGCTTGCCCGGCCGCGTCGGCTCCGTGCTGCAGTCGGTGCGCCATCTGGCCCAGGACGGCCAGGCGCCGGTGGCTGCCTACGTGCCGGTGGTCTACGGCTGCTCCCATGCCTGCACCTTCTGCATCATCCCCTTCCGCCGAGGCGTGGAGCGCAGCCGTCCGCTGGAGGAGGTGGTGGCCGAGGTGCGAGATCTGGTGGCCCAGGGCGTGCGCGAGGTCACCCTGCTCGGCCAGATCGTGGACCGCTACGGCTACGACTTCCCCGGCCGGCGCCCCGACCTGGCCGACCTGCTGCACGCGGTGCACGAGATCGAGGGACTGTGGCGCATTCGCTTCCTGACGTCGCACCCCAACTACATGGACGATCGCATCCTCAACGCGGTGCGCGACCTGCCCAAGGTGTGCGAGCACATCGAGGTGCCCATCCAGGCCGGCGACGACCGCATCTTAGAGGCCATGCGCCGCGGCTACACAGCGGACGACTACCGGCGCCTGGTGCACACTATCCGAGAGCGCATCCCCGGCGCAGCCATCCACACCGACATCATCGTAGGCTTCCCCGGCGAGACCGACGAACAGTTCCAGCGCACCTACGACATCCTGGCCGAGCTGCGGCTGGACAAGGCGCACCTGGCCCGCTATTCCCCCCGGCCGGGCACGGTCAGCGCACGGCGCATGGTGGACGACGTGCCGGAGGCGGTGAAGATCATGCGCCACCAGGCGCTGGAGCGGCTCCAGGCCGAGGTGCAGGGGGAGATCAACCGCCGTTTCGTGGGCCAAACCGTGGAGGTGCTGGTGGAGGACCTGCACAAGGGCAAGTGGCGCGGCCGCACACGACAGAACAAGCTGGTGTTCTTCAGCCACCCCGACGACTGGCGCGGACGCCTGGCGCAGGTATTCATCACCTGGGCCGGGCCGTACTCCATGCAGGGCCGCCTGGCCTCCGAGCGGCCAGGGGTGGATCGGATCGTCCTGGCGCTGTCCGATGAGAGGGTGCCGGTGAACGGTAAACGGTGAACGGCCACCGAGGGCGGAGTGCGCACCCCCAGGTGTGCACCCACTCCTGGCGCTGTCCGATGAGAGGGTGCCGGTGAACGGTGAACAGTAAACGGTGAACGGTGAACGGCCACCGAGGGCGGAGTGCACACCCCCATGTGCGCACTCGCCCAACACCTGGGGGTGTCGGGCTCCGCCGTGACGTGGGAGGCAGCGCCTCCGCCTCTCCGAAGGGGGAAGCGGAGGCGCTGCTCTTCGTTGCGCCGGCGCAACCCTAGCGCCTATGGCAGCCGCAGCAGCTGTCCGGCGTAGATGTGGTTCGGGTTGGTAATGCCGTTCAGGCGGGCCAGCGCGTCCACCGTGGTGTTGAAGCGGGCGGCGATGCCGCTCAGCGTGTCGCCCCGTTGCACCCGATACGTGCCGGGAGCGGCCGTGGCAGCCGACGCCGTGGCCGGCGCCGAAGCGGTGGGTTGGCTGACCGCCGCCGCCGGCGCAGCGGCCGGGGCAGCCGCGGTTGAAGCTCCCGCCGCGGCCTGGGCCGGCGGATCAGGGATGCACAGCCACTGGCCCACGTAGATCACGTTGGGGTTCCTCAGGCCGTTCTTGGCCACAATGGCGGCCACCGACGTGTTGTAGCGCACCGCCAAGGCGGACAGGGTGTCCCCGCGCTGCACCTGGTACCAGATGTCGCCGGGGTCGGTGCAGGCCGGCTTGGCGATGGGCGGCTTCACCACGGGCGGCTTGCCGTGGTGCGGCGGCTTCGGCGGGTAGATCGGCGGCTCCGGCAGCTGCGGCGTGACGTAGCGGCAGGCGCGCAGCGCGATGTTGTCCACGTTCACGTCCAGCTCCCGCTCCAGGGTGGCCCACTTCTTCACGGCGAATACCCAGATGGTGGTCAAGTGGCTGGGGGCCACGAAGCGCTCCTTGTAGGACTGCATTGCGCCCGGCGCCTCGCGCTCGTAGATCCGGTCCAGCTTGACCATGTTGTGGTAGGTCAAGGCGTTGGGATCCATGGCGCCGTGGGCCGAGTAGCCCCACTCCACCAGGTAGCGGTAGAAGTCCTCGCCCTCGAAGACGCCCCGCTCGCGCATCATGGCGTCCAGGCTGATCTCGTAGGTCACGCCGGGCTGCAGGTAGACCCGCTGGAAGATGCCAGCTTTGCGGTCGGGGTCGGTGGCGCTCAGGCCCAGGGTGTTGATCTCGATGAGCTGGCTGTGCTTGCCCTCGCTGACCACCGGCGGCCACCGGTCGTCGTAGAAGCCGTAGTTGGCCCGGCCGCCGTTGGTGAAGCTGGCCCAGTAGTTGCCCACGCCGTCAGGCCGGAAGCCCAGCTCGAAGTTGCCGTTCCAGAGCAGGTTGGGGCCGTCGCACACCAGGGCTGGCGGCTTCGGCGGCTCGATGGGCGGCAGGATGGGCGGCACAACAGGTGGCTCCACAGGCGGTACCTGGGGCGGCTCCGGATGCGGCGGGTACACCACCACCGGCGGCTTCGGCATGGACGGATCCCCCATCGGCGGCCCGTCCGCCACAGGCGGCTTGACGACCGGGACCTTCACCAGGGGGCCAAAGAGGCTGATGGAGTCCAGGTTGAAGTCGGTCTCCTCGTACCACTCGCCCCACTTGCGCTGCACCCGGATAAACACCGTCAAATGCCCCGAGGTGGGCACCACGTTGGTGAGATAACTGCTGAAGCTGCCCGGCCGCGTGCGGGGGTAGTAGGTGTCCCACGGCAGCTCGCGCCAGTCGCGCACGGCAGTCCAGTCGGTGCCGCCGCTGTAGTCGAACCCGACGTAGACGCGGTAGCGCCAGGGGTCGCTGGTGTTGCGCTCGTCAGCGCGGATCATGCCCTTCAGCGAGAGCTGGTAGGTAGCGCCGGGGTGGACGAACACCCGCTGGTAGATGCCGGCGTTGCGGTCTGGATCGCCCCCCCGCTCCTTGGTGTTGATCTCGATCAGCTGGGAGTGCTTGCCGGAGTGCACCACCGGCTGCCACATGTCGTCGTAGAAGCCGAAAAAGGCGGCGCCGCCGTTGGTGAAGCACCCCCAGCCCGCGCCGACCATGCCGCAGCCGGGCACGGCGACGAAGCCACCCTCAAAGCCGCCGTTGACGAGCACATCGCCGGACGACGCTAAGGGCGCGCCGCTGGCCGGCAACAGGCTCAGCAGTAGGGCTAGCAGCAATCCAACGGCGAGCACAGCAGACTTGCGTGTTTTCATGGCACATTCTCCTTTGGGATCCGACATCTAGCAAGAGCACAGCTCAGGGAACAGTCTTCGGGGTCTCCGGCGGCCTTAGCATGCCAACGCCGAAGGAGCCATCCTGTCATTTGGTCAAGACTGCCACGCTGCGTCGTGCGTTACGGCTCGTCCTGCTCGGTGCATCTAGGTGCATGTTGACGAGAGCGATGTGACACCTGAGGAGCCTGACGGATCCACCGAACGTCCTTCATGGCGCAAGGCGGGTGGCGCCAGATGGCAACCACCCGCCTTCGTCACAGGTCATCTAGCGTCGGCAGGCTCGCTCCTTAAGGGATGCTGCCTTACGGGATGCACAGCACCTGTCCGGCCCGGATGTAGTTGGGGTTCGGCAGGTTGTTGGCCTGCTGCAGGGCTGCCACCGTGGTCCCATAGCGCTTGGCGATGCCGGATAGGGTCTCGCCTGGGGCCACCCGATGGGTCAGCCGGCAGGAGCCGCTGGTGCCGCCGCCGGGCGGCGGGTCCTGGATGTTGGTGAAGTTCACCACTGCGCCGGGGTAGTCAGGCGGCACGGGGTAGGGGAAGGTCACCCGCACGCACTTGGGCGTGATGTGGATCCAGTTGTCGCGGTCCTCCTCGCAGACCTCGATGGTGGCGCCGGGGAAGCCCATGCCGGCAGCCTGCAGGTCCTCCTGGCTGAAGAAGTACTCGCCCAGGGCGTTGGTGGTGGTCTCCAGCTTGATGTCGGTGCCGACCAGGGTGGCCGTGATCTTCCAGCCGGCCAGGCCCACCAGCGTGCCCTGGTATGGCTTCTCCCAAGCCTTGAACAGCTTCTGGCCGTGGATGGTCAGCTTGCCGGTGATCTCCTCGTTCTCGAAGAGGACACGGGTGGTCTCGCAGTCGCGGTGCACCACCACCTGCGGGTTCTCGCTGACGTTCTTCCAGCCCACCTGCAGGTGCTCGGTGACCTTGTACACGCCGGGCCGCAGGCCGTCGAAGGTCGCCTTGCCGGAGGCGTCGGTCACCTTGGTGATGGGGGCCATGCTGCCGTCAGCCCGCTCCACCGTCACCTTCCAGCCGGCCAAAGGGCCCAGCCACACCAGCCCGCCGTTGGCATCGCGGCCGAGGCCGGTCTTCTCCACGACGATCGTGCTGTGGCACGGAGGCTGGCGGTTCTTGAACACCACCGGGTCCATGGCGCCGGGCGGCGCGTACTGGTCCAGGGTCAGATGGATCGTGGCCGGGGTGATGGGCGTCCAGCCGGGCTTCACCTTCTCGGACACCGTCCAGTTGCCAGGGGTCACGGTGAACACGGCGGAGCCGGCGTCGTTCGTCTTCTTGGTCTGGGCCTTGACGAACGGATCCTTCACGGGCGTGAAGGTGATCTCCCAGTCCGCGCCGGGGCGCACCGTGCCGTCCAGCAGCTCCTCCCACTTGATCGCCGTCACGTCGAAGAGGCGCCGGATCTTGAAGACGATCTTGTAGCAGTCCTTGGGGTTGGAGCGGGGCGCCAGGTTGGTCGGCCCGGTCTCGGCGACGCCACCGCGCGCGGCCTGGGGCGCGATGCCGTCCCAGTCGGCGGGCAGCTGCAGGCGGAAGTTCCAGTTGCCGGCCGGCAGGTTCTCGAACTTGAAGTAGCCGTTGCTGGCCACCGGCACCGTCACAGGACCGCCGTCCACCGCTTCCACCTGCAGGGGCGGGGTGGTCCGGGTGCCGTCCACCGGCAGCTCGCGGTGGTTGATGACATACCCCTCAACACAAACCGTCGGCCGCTTGTCGGTCGTTGGAGGAGTTTCGCCGCCGGCCATCGCTACGCCGCCCAGCACTGCCACCATCAGCAGGGCGGCCAACACGGCCACCACCAGGGCAAGCTTGTTGTGCTTCATGACAGAGGTTCTCCTTTCGTCGCTCATGGCCAACCTCGCCGGTCGGCTGAAACGATGATGCTGCGCAGCGCACTGCTGCGGCCGCATTGTAGCACGCGTGGGCGGGCCGTAGCCTTAAAACCACCCCGAAAGTTCGTGTAGATAAATTTTTCGCAGCCGTTTAAGCTTGCCATCCTCACCAAAACTTGATCTCCGAAGGAATATACGAAATCACGGAGGTGCACCGGTTGCGCGCGGGCGAACAACCCGGAGACGCTCGCGCCGAGAACCACGGGCGGATTTCCGTACAACGCCCCTCCTCCCCAAACAAAAAAGGGTTGCCGGCTTCGACAAAGCTGGCAACCCCTGGCGCCATGCCCCTTTCGGCTTACCCCAGCCCATGCTCGGCCATGAAGGCCTCCAGGTCATGCAGGCTGCGCTCGGCGTAGGCAGCGTAGCGCGCGCCCTTGTTGCGCACCGACTCGTCCAGAGGCGGCATTAGCCCGAAGTTGGCCTTCATCGGCTGGAAATACTTCGGCTCGGCGTGAGTGACATAGTAGAAGAGCGCGCCCATCATGGTGGTTCGCGGCAGGGCCAGCGGCTCCTGGCCGGCCAGCCAGCGCGCCATGTTGATCCCCGCCCACAGCCCACCGGCGGCCGAACCCACGTAGCCCTCGGTGCCAATGATCTGCCCGGCGAAGAACAAGTCGTCGCGCTCCTTGAACTGTAGCGTCGGCCGCAGCAGCACCGGCGAGTTGATGAAGGTGTTGCGGTGCATCTGCCCCAGGCGCACGAACTCTGCGTTCTCCAGGCCGGGGATCATGCGCAGGATGCGCCGCTGCTCCGGCCACTTGATGTTGGTCTGGAAGCCCACGATGTTGTACAGCGTGCCGCTTAGGTTGTCCTGGCGGAGCTGCACCACCGCGTACGGGCGGCGGCCGGTGCGGGGATCGCGCAGCCCGGTGGGACGCATGGGGCCGAAGGCCAGCGCGTCCACGCTGCGACTGGCCAGCACCTCGATGGGCAGGCAGCCCTCGAAGAAGCGCTCCGCCTCGGCGTCCTGCTCAAAGGGGCGCAGCTCGATGCGTTCCGCGGTGCGCACCGCCTCCACGAAGGCCTCGTACTGCTCCTTGGTAAGAGGGCAGTTGATGTAGTCCCCCGCCCCGTCCCCGCTGTTCTGGTCGTAGCGGCTCTGGCGCCAGGCGGGCGGCATGGCGATGCTCTCCAGGGTGACGATGGGCGCCAGGGCGTCGTAGAAGTAGAGGTAGCCCTGGCCTGTCAGCCCTGCGATGCGATCCGCCAGCGCCGGCGAGGTTAGGGGACCGGTGGCGATGATGGCGGGGCCAGAGGGGATGTCCAGCACCTCCTCGCGGCGCACGGTGATGTTGGGATGGCCTTCGATGGCCTCGGTGACGGCCTGGCTGAAGGCGACGCGGTCCACGGCCAACGCGCCGCCGGCAGGCAACGCGCTGGCCTCGGCGCAGCGCAGGATCAGGCTGCCCAAACGGCGCATCTCCTCCTTGAGCAGGCCCAGCGCCTTCTCCGGGCTGGTGCTGCCCAGGCTGTTGCTGCACACCAGCTCTGCGAAGCGGTCGGTGACGTGGGCCGGCGTCATGCGCTGCGGCCGCATCTCGTAGAGCGCCACCCGCACCCCGCGCTGCGCCAGCTGCCACGCAGCCTCCGAGCCGGCCAGGCCGGCTCCCACGATCGTTACGTCAGCCATAGAACCTTAAAAACTCGCCTTAAGCTGCTACGCGAATACCCTTCGCGCTACCTTCGAATGCCCTTGCGCTCACGTGCGCACAGCCACCACCCGATCGTGGTAGGCGTAATCGGTCAACACCTCGACGTAGGCGCTGGGAAAGGCGGCCGAGGCCAACCGAGCGACGGCAGCCCCCTGGCCGGAGCCGATCTCCAAGAAGAGGCTGCCGCCGGGGAGCAGGTAGCGAGGCGCCTGGGCCAGCAGGTCCCGGATCAGCGACAAGCCGTCCGGGCCGCCGGCCAAGGCCAGAGCAGGCTCGTAGTTGGCGATGTCCGGGGCCAGGGAGGGCCACTCGCTCTCGGCGACGTAGGGCAGGTTGGCGACGATCAGGTCCACCGGCTGAGGCAAGGGCTCCAACAGGTGGCCCCGCAGGAAGCGCACCCGATCCTCCAGGCCCAGCCGCCGGGCGTTCTCCTGCGCCACCTCCAGCGCCGCTGCGGAGATGTCGGTGGCGAGGATCTGCACGTGCGGATTGTTGGCGGCCACGGCCAGGGCCACCGCGCCGCTGCCGGTGCCCACGTCGGCCAAGGTGGCCTGCGGCTGCGCGCCGTTGCCCGACGCCGAGCGGCTACGATGGGCGAGGGTGTCCAGGGCCAGGTCCACCAGCAGCTCCGTCTCCGGCCGCGGGATGAGCACATGGGGCGTGACCAGCAAGTCGAGGCCGTAGAAGGCCTTGCGACCGACCAGGTAGGCAACCGGCTCGTGCAAACAGCGTCGGCCCACCAGCGCCTCGAAGCGACGGCGCTCCTCCTCGCTCAGCCGTCGGTCGGCATGCGCGTAGAGCTGGGCGCGGGTCATGCCCAGCACGTGCCCCAGCAGCACCTCCGCGTCCAGCCGCGGGCTGTCCACTCCGGCGCCGCCTAGGCGCTGCGCGGCAGCCACGATGGCGCGGCCGATGGTCACCTCCGGGTCGAGCTGCCAGCGAATGCCGTTGACCTGCAAGGGGCCCTGGCCGTCGCCGGACACGGCACACCGATCCACCGTTGAGTGGCTGACCTGGCCTCGCAGACCGTCTCTCCTCATGTCTACAGCGCTCCTTTGCGCGTCACACGACGCCGTTGTGCTCGCTTGTGCTCGAGGCGCGCCGCGCAGCGCGCTGCACAGCGCGCCAGGCTGCGTCCTCCACCTCGTTCGACAACGCCGCAGCCCCTGGCCAATTCAATCCTCGTCTTCCTTTCCCAGCTTGGCCAACCGCTCGGCCTGCTCATGGGCGATGAGCGCCTCGATGATCTCGTCAATGTCGCCCTCAAGGATCGAGTCCAGGCGGTAGAGAGTCAGGCCGATGCGGTGGTCGGTGACCCGGTTCTGGGGGAAGTTGTAGGTGCGCACCTTCTCGCTGCGCTCGCCGGTGCCCACCTGGCTGCGTCGCGCCTCGGTCTGCTCGGCGATCTGGCGCTCCATCTCCAGGGCGTAGAGGCGAGCTCGCAAGATCTGCAGCGCGCGCGCCCGGTTTTGCAGCTGTGACTTCTCGTCCTGGCACGACACCACAATGCCGGTGGGCAGATGGGTGACGCGCACGGCGGAGTCGGTGGTGTTGACGCTCTGGCCGCCCGGCCCGCCCGCGCGAAAGACGTCAATGCGGATGTCGTTGGGGTTGATCTCCACCTCCACCTCGCTCATCTCCGGCAGCACCGCCACGGTGGCAGTGGAGGTATGGATGCGCCCCTGGGACTCGGTGACCGGCACCCGCTGCACCCGGTGCACGCCGCTCTCGTGCTTCAGGCGGGAGTAAACGCCCTGCCCGCGCACCGAGAAGATGACCTCCTTGAAGCCGCCAATGCCCGTCTCGCTCTGGCTGAGGACCTCGACCTTGTAGCCGTGCCCTTCGGCCCAGCGGGTGTACATGCGGAACAGGTCGGCCGCAAAGAGGCCAGCCTCGTCGCCGCCCGCGCCGGCGCGGATCTCCACGATCACGTTCTTGCTGTCGTTGGGGTCCTTGGGCAGCAGCAGGGTGCGCAGCCGCTGCCGGAGCTGCTCTAGGCGCTCCTCCAGCTCGGCGGCCTCGGCCTTGGCCAGCTCAGCCAGCTCCGGGTCCTGGCCATCCTCGGCCAGCAGCGTGCGCGCCTCGGCCAGCTGCCGGTCCGCGGCCTTGTAGGCGCGGTACGTGTCCACCAGATCCTGGAGCTCGGCCCGCTCGCGCGCCAGCTCGGCCACCTTTTCGTAGTCGGCCAACACCGCAGGGTCGGCCAACAGCTCGCCGATCTCCTCGTATCGTCTCTCTGCGTTAGCTAAGCTCTCGAACATCGCTTTCTCTGACCGAACGCCCGCCACGGACCGTTGAAACGGGTTACGCGCTGCGGACCGCGGTCCCGCTCTTGGATTCGTGCGCGCGCTCTGCGCTTCTTTCTCTGCGTCTGGGCATGAACGAGCGGCTGCTCTGCGAACAGCCGCCGACGCCATTGTACCATGCTTGCCCCAAAACGAAGAAAACGATCGGCCGACGACTGCCCTGCAACCCTCAGACGATCTCTTGCTCGCCGACCGCCACGGCAGGCTTCGACGCCTCGGCGCCCGGCACGGGCAGCAGGGTGATCTCGCCGAAGAGCTCCCGTTGTATGGCCTGCAGACGCCCTCGCTTGATCATCTCCAGAACAGCCCACAGGCTCACCACCACCTCCAGCCGCGAGCCGCCGCCGTTGACTACCTCCGCAAAGGGGACCGGCCGGCCGTCGCTCAACAAGGCCTCGATGCGCTCGATCTTCTCCTGGACGGTGATCTTGCGGGGAGGCACCAGCGGATCGGCCGACGGGAGGTCTGGCTCCTCCAGGGTGAGCTGGCGCAGGGCAGCGATCAGCGCGTCCACCGACAGGCCGGTGGGGTCCAGCTTGGGCTCGCCCACCACAGGCGGCGCCACCCGCACATAGCTGCGCAGCCCTGCCTCCTGCCGCGCCTTCAGCCACTCGGCCGCCCGCTTGAAGCGCTTGTACTCCTGCAGACGTCTTACCAACGCCTCCCCGGGGTCCTCCTCCCCCTCCTCCAGAGGCGGCGGCTGCGGCAACAACAAGCGGCTCTTGATCACCAACAGGCGCGCCGCCACCACCAGGAAGTCCGCAATGACCCGCGCCTGCACCCCGCGCTCGCGCATGGTCTCCAGGTAGGCCACGAACTGGTCGGCCACGCTGGCCAGAGAGATTGCAGTTATGTCGAGTTCTCGGCGTTCGATCAAGTGCAACAGCAGGTCCAGCGGCCCCTCGAACAGCGGCAGCCGCACCTGGTACGCCCGGTCGGCCGGCTGATCAAACATCGAGGCCCTCCCCCACGGCAAAGCTCTGGAAGCGACGCCCCGTGTCGGCCAAGGTGTCCAGCATGCGCTTGGTGTCGGCGTAGTCCACCCCGGCCAAGCGCTCCACCTTGCAGCCGGCCGCTCGCAGCATCTGCTCGGCCTCGCGCGAGACGCCGGCCTCTCCGCCGACGATGGTGACGAACTCGGCGTTGCGCGCGTCGTCCAGGGAAAAGCCGGCGGTAGGCCGGAAGCGCCCGATGTACTTCTCGGCCGACAGCCAGTCCTCACGGGCCCAGGCGTCGGGCCGCTGCCAGAAGAGAACGTAGTGGGTGATGGTCTTGGGCCAGACGCCGGGCCCTCGGCCGCTGCGAAACGCGCGCACGGTCTCCAGCAGCGTGGTGCGCCACTGGCGGCCCTCCAGCCACTGCGCGCCGGGGCAGGTGGTGTCGTTCTGCGGGAACTCCCGGTGGCCCAGCACGTTCTGCTCCGGGATGTTGAGCTCCTGCATCAGCCAGGCCACCAGGTGCGCCGTGCTGTTGATCTGCTCCACCGTAGGCGCGGCGCGGGTGAAATCGCCGCTGACGCAGATGCCGATGGCCCTCTCGTTGTTGGCGTAGACGTGGTAGGCCACGGTCTCCAGCCGGTTGGTCAGGTAGATGGCGCCGTCGGGCTTGACGTAGAAGTGGTAGCCGATGCCGGGCCACGGCTCCTTGTTGCGGCTGGGGTCCGCGCTGATGTGATACTGCGCCACCCGCTCGATGGCGATGTTAGCCGGCGTGGCGCTGTGGTGGATGGCAATGTGGGTGATCTGGCTGCGCTGGCGCTGGCTGTAGCGCAAGGTGGGGTGCTTGGGCAGCGCATCAACCACGTCGAAGATGGCAGGCTGGACGACAGTCCGGCCCGAGCCGGCCCCTTGCCGCGCCAAGGCCTCCTGGAGGCGGACGATCTCCGCTTGCTGCGCCGCGGCCTGTTGGCTCAGGCGGCCGGCCTGCTCGGTGAGGTCAGCGATGCGCTGGTCGCGCGCCTGCACGTCGCGCTGCAGTCGCGCCACCTCCCCCTGGATGCGGGTCACCTGCGACGTCAGCGCCGCAATGCGCTGGTCGCGCGTTTGGACCTCGCCCTGCAGCCGCGTCGCTTCGGCTCGCAGCTGGCTCAGCTGCGCCTCTCGCTCGGCCAGCTGGCTGCGCAGGGAGGCCACCTCGGCCTGCAGGCGAGCCAGCTCGGCGCTGTCCGCGGGCGGCGTCGGGGCCGGCTCCACCGGAGCCGGCTGCACCTCGGCCACCTTCTTGAGCAGGCGGTCCTTGTAGCGCTGGCCGCGCAGCCACTGCCAGCCGGGCGACCCGGTGGCCACGAACTCCGACACCCCCTTGATGGCCTCCGGCGGCAGCCGCAGCTCCTGCAGCAGCCAGGCGCTCAGCCGCGCCGCCGCGTCCAGCTGGGCGTCGGTGGGCACCGCGTCGTCGAACTTGCCGGCGATGGCGATGTTCACTCCCTCGCCCAGGTAGCCCTGGTCGCTGACCGTCTCGGTGATGGGGTTGACCTGGAAGATGGCGCCCTGGCCGTCCACCAGGAAGTGGTAGGCGATGCCGGGGTAGCCGCGCTGGCGGTGGAACTCGGCGATCTTCTCCACCGGCACGGTGGGCGAGCCGCCGGTGTGGTTGATCACCAGGTAGCGGATGGCGTTGGGGGTGCGTTGCTTAAACCCAGCCGGGTCGCGCGGCAGGCTCGCCGTGATGTCCTCCATGGCCGGCCGCGGGATGCGCAGCGTCGGCTCGCCGCCCTGCCCGGCCCGGCGCAGCCGCTCCTCCAGGTCTGCGATCTGGGCCCGCAGGCTGGCCGCGGCCTTCTCCGCCTCCTGCAGGCGTTGCTGGGCCTGCACCAGGTCCTGGCCGGCCAGCCGCAGGCGGATCTTGCCCGGCTCGTGCTCCTCCAGCATCACCCGCTGGAAGACCTGGGTGTTGAGCCCCGTGGCCGGGTCTCGGTACTGGTCGGTGATGGGATAGCCGGCCACCTCCACGCCGTAGCGCTGATACCACTCCAGGAAGGGGCCCTTCACCCGCTTTCCCGTCTCCGGCACCAGGAGGCCCTCCGGCGGCGTCCCGGCCCGCACGGTCACGGTCTCCACCCGCTCCGGGCTGCCCCGGTCTCGGAACCAGGTGATCCCCTCCTCCACCAGGTCCCAGCGCAGGCGCAGGGCGCCGGCCTGGTCCGGCACGGCCACCCGCACGTTCTCCACCGTAACCGTCTCCCCGGGCTTGACGTCCTGGGGCAGCGGTGTGCGGAAGTCGCGATCGGGGGGCACCAACACCGGCTGCCCGGAGCCGCTCTCCCAGCGGAAGCCGATCCGCACCGGGTTCGGTCCCCCTTTGGCCCACGTCTTAGTGCCGTCGTTGCGCAGGACGAAGCGCGTGGTGACCACCTCGCCGGTGACGGCGGTTCTCAGGCCGCCGCCCTCCAGCCAGGCCACGCGGTAGGCCGGCTTCACCGGCTCGGGTCGCCAGCGGTAGTCGTTCCTCAGGGCCTGGCGAAAGTCCTCGATCACCCCTTGCTTGCCGTCAATGTACCACTTGTCCAGCTTGGGCCAGCGGTAGAGGATCAGGGCGCGGATCTGCTGGTTGCCCGGCTGGCTGTTCCACCAGTTGATCTCGGCGTAGGCCCGCTGCACCCAGCCGGTGTTCTCGTTGCGCCACTCCACGTCCTGGTCGGTCTCGGTGATGTAGGCGGGCAGGTGGCGCATGTTGGCCGGCACCGCCTCCATGAAGTCGCGATAGGCCAGGAAGTGATAGTGCCGGTGGGCAAAGGGCGGGTTCATCTTGGCCGGGTCGGTGATCAGGTTCGGGTTGTCGCCGTGGGTGTAGGTGTGCAGGGTGAAGCCGTCACACCCGTCCGGCCCCAAGAGGGTCAGGATGTCCACGAAGTACTGCACCCAGTCGCCCAGCGGGTTACCCTCGTACTGCGTCTGGTTGTTCCACGGCGCCACGGCGCCCACCAGCACCTGGTCCTGCTCGTGGCCAGGCTGGCGGCGGATGGCCTCGCGGCACAGGCGAAAACAGGTCGCGTACAGCTGCGGTGTGATCACCTCACGGTTGGCCGTGCTGCGGGCGGCCTTGACGGGCGGTGCGTCGGGATGCAGGGCGTTGAAGCGGTCCGCGCGCTCGCGGGGGGAAGGAGGCGGCTCGTCCGAGGGTTCAGCCGGCGGCTTAGGCGCGCTCTGTGCGGCTCGCAGGTTGCGGGCGGGGCGCTCCACCACGAAGTTCATCTCGTTGCCGATGATCCAGATGTGCGCGCCCCGGCTGTTGCGAACGAAGTTGGCGCAGCGCTGGGCGAAGTCGGCGTAGCGGCTGCTGACCGGGATGGTACCCTGGGGCTCGTAGCCGTGGTTGAGCCGCACCATGACGCCCAGCCCGTTGTTGGACCAGAGGGTGTAGTCCCGGCTGCCCTGGTCGTTGGGATCGGCGCCTAGGGCTTCGGTGAACAGGACCCAACCCGGCTTGCCCGCGTTGAGCATGAGGTACTCCCCGCCGGGGTCGTGCAAGCCAAAGATGTATGGGGAGTCGCGCAGTGGACGAAGCATGATGGCCTCCGTGGCGTCCTAGCTCGAGGGCCTTGCCCGTGCAGGCCGCTCGATAGGGGGATTATACACCATTGCCATCCTTCCGCCCAGGAGAAATCGCCGCGGCAATTTGACTAAAGCCCACGGCGCAGGTATAATTTGCACTGTCCGTAGCAAGGGGCCGTGGTGTAGTCGGTAAACATATCGGCCTGTCAAGCCGAAGATCGCGGGTTCGAGCCCCGTCGGCCCCGCCAAAGAAGCGAGCGAACTGGACCGGTCCTGAGGACCGGTCCAGTCTTTTTCGGTGGAGAGACCGTACCCAGCTTGAAGCCGGGTACGGTCTTTGTTTATGACCTATGTCATACCCCCATGCGGGGGGGCGCAGTATGATGAGACCGACGTTTGGCGCAAGGCCACAGGCTTGTCAAATCCGTGACGGGCCGGTCTGGCCTCCGCACTACAACCGAGATTCAGACGCTCACCGATGTTCCGCAGCGGGGCATGGGTGTTCTGAGCGCAGCGGGCAGAGCGAACGCCGCCCGCCAGCAACTCACACAAGGATGGCAGCGATGAGTGAACGCCCCATTGTTACGATTGACGGCAACGAGGCCGCGGCCTACGTTGCCCACAAAACCAACGAAGTGATCGCCATCTATCCTATCACTCCGTCCAGCCCGATGGGCGAGTGGGCCGATCAGTGGTCCGCCGAGGGGAAGACCAACCTGTGGGGGACTGTGCCGCTGGTGGTGGAGATGCAGTCGGAGGGCGGCGCAGCCGGCGCGGTCCACGGCGCGCTGCAGACCGGATCGCTCACCACCACCTTCACGGCCTCGCAGGGGCTGCTGCTTATGATCCCCAACATGTACAAGATCGCCGGGGAGCTGACCAGCACCGTCTTCCACGTGGCAGCCCGCAGCCTGGCCGCTCAGGCTCTCTCGATCTTCGGCGACCACAGCGATGTCATGGCGACACGCAGCACCGGGTGGGCACTCCTGTGCAGCAGCTCCGTGCAGGAGGTGATGGACTTCGCCCTGATCGCCCAGGCCAGCACCCTTCAGGCGCGCGTCCCCTTCCTGCACTTCTTCGACGGCTTCCGCACCAGCCACGAGGTGGCCAAGATCGAGCAGCTCACCGACGACGACATGCGGGCCATGTTGCCCTACGAGCTGATCCTGGCCCATCGCGCTCGCGCGCTTTCGCCGGACCGGCCCTTTATCCGCGGCACGGCCCAAAACCCCGATGTCTACTTCCAGGGCCGGGAGACGGTGAACCCCTTCTACGCCGCCACGCCGGGGATCGTCCAGAAGACCATGGACAAGTTCGCCGGCCTGGTGGGCCGCCAGTACCACCTGTTCGACTACGTGGGCGCGCCCGACGCCGAGCGGGTGATCGTGATCATGGGCTCCGGCGCCGAGACCGTGCACCACACGGTGAACTACCTGACGGCGCGCGGGGAGAAGGTGGGCATGGTGAAGGTGCGGCTCTTCCGGCCGTGGAGCGTCGAGCACTTCATGGCTGCGCTTCCGCCCACGGTGAAGGCGATTGCCGCCATGGACCGCTGCAAGGAGCCCGGCGCCGCCGGCGAGCCTCTCTACCTGGACTGCGTCACCGCCGTGATGGAGGGCGGCCGGCCCGACATCCGCATCATCGGCGGCCGCTATGGCCTGTCCAGCAAGGAATTTACCCCCGGCATGGTGAAGGCCATCTTCGAGGAGCTGGCCAAGCCGCAGCCCAAGAACCACTTCACGGTTGGCATCAACGATGACGTAAGCCACACCAGCCTGGCCTACGACAAGGGCTTCAACCTCGAGATGCCGGGCACGGTGCGCGCCCTCTTCTACGGGCTGGGCGCCGACGGCACGGTAGGGGCCAACAAGAACTCCATCAAGATCATCGGCGAGGAGACCCCCTTCTACGCCCAGGGCTACTTCGTCTACGACTCGAAGAAGTCCGGCGCCACCACCGTGTCCCACCTGCGCTTCGGGCCCGCGCCCATCCAGCAGCCCTACCTGATTGACCGGGCCAACTTCATCGCCGTGCACCAGACGGTGTTCCTGGAGCGCTACGACGTGCTGGCCAAGGCCGAGCCAGGCGCGGTCTTCCTGCTGAACTGCCCGTGGGGGCCGGACGAGGTGTGGGATCATCTGCCGCGCACCTATCAGCGCCACATCCTCGAGAAGAAGCTCAAGTTCTATGTGATTGACGCCTACGACGTGGCCAAGAAGACGGGCATGGGCGGCCGCATCAACACCATCATGCAGACCTGCTTCTTCGCCATCTCCGGCGTCCTACCGCGGGACGAGGCCATTAACGAGATCAAAAAGGCCGTGGAGAAGACCTACGGCAAGCGGGGCATGCACGTGGTGCAGCAGAACTGGGACGCGATTGACCTGACTTTGGAGCACCTGTACGAGGTGAAAGTGCCGGACCAGATCACCAGCACCTTCGACCTGCCGCCGGTGGTGCCGCCGGAAGCGCCGGAGTTCGTGCAGAAGGTGACGGCGGAGATCATCGCCGGCCGCGGGGACGAGCTGCCTGTCTCCGCCATTCCGGTGGACGGCACCTGGCCCAGCGGCACCGCCCAGTGGGAGAAGCGCAACATCGCCCTGGAGATCCCGGTGTGGGACCCGGACGTCTGCATCCAGTGTGGCAAGTGTGCCATGGTATGCCCGCATGCCGCCATCCGCGTCAAGGTCTACCCGCCGGAGGCTCTGGCCGGCGCACCGGCCACCTTCAAGTCCACGCCGTGGAAGGGCAAGGAGTTCCCCGGCTGGATGTACACCGTCCAGGTCGCGCCTGAGGATTGCACCGGCTGCACGGCCTGCGTCCAGATCTGCCCGGCCAAGAACCGTCGCGAGCCGCGGCTCAAGGCCATCAACATGGCGCCGCAGCCGCCCCTGCGGGCCACTGAGCGCGAGAACTACGCCTTCTTCCTGGACATCCCGGAGGTGGACCGCAGCCAGGTCAACGTGCGCCAGGTGAAGACGGCGCAGCTCCTACAGCCGCTCTTCGAGTACTCCGGCGCCTGCGCCGGCTGCGGCGAGACCCCCTACATCAAGCTGCTCACCCAGCTCTTCGGCGACCGCACCATCATCGCCAACGCCACCGGCTGCTCCTCCATCTACGGCGGCAACCTGCCCACCACGCCCTACACCTTCAACAAGGAGGGCCGCGGGCCGGCTTGGTCCAACAGCCTGTTCGAGGACAACGCCGAGTTCGGCCTGGGCATGCGCCTCACCTTGGACAAGCAGATCGAGTTCGCGCGGGAGCTGCTGACCGCACACGCCGACCTGGTGGGCCGCGACTTGGCGGAGGCCATCCTGCACGCCGACCAGTCGGACGAGGCGGGCATCATCGCCCAGCGGGCGCGGGTGGCGGAGCTGAAGAAGCGGCTGGACAGCCTGAACGGGGCCGAGTCGCTGCGCCAGCTGCGCAACCTGGCCGACGTCTTCGTCAAGAAGAGCATCTGGATCGTGGGCGGCGACGGCTGGGCCTACGACATCGGCTACGGCGGGCTGGACCATGTACTGGCTTCGGGCCGCAACGTGAACATCCTGGTGCTGGACACCGAGGTGTACTCCAACACCGGCGGCCAGATGTCCAAGGCCACCCCGCGCGGGGCCGTGGCCAAGTTCGCGGCCGGCGGCAAGCCGGCGCCCAAGAAGGACCTGGCCATGATGGCCATGAGCTATGGCAACGTCTACGTAGCCCGGGTGGCCATGGGCGCCAACGACCAGCAGACGCTGCGGGCGTTCCTGGAGGCGGAGTCGTACGACGGGCCCAGCCTGATCATCGCCTACAGCCACTGCATCGCCCACGGCATCGACATGGCCTACGGCAACGAGCAGCAGCGCCGCGCCGTGGACAGCGGCTACTGGATCCTGATGCGCTACGACCCGCGGCTGGCGGCCGAGGGCAAGAACCCGCTGCAGCTGGACTCCAAGGCGCCCAAGATCCCGCTGAAGGACTACGTCTACAACGAGACCCGCTACACCATGCTGGTCAAGGCCAAGCCTGAGGATGCCGCCCACCTGCTGGCCCAGGCGCAGGAGGACGTGAAGAGCCGCTGGCACCTCTACGAGCAGCTTGCCAGCTTGGACTACAGCGGCCGATAAAGCGCTACCGGGGGCGGCCGGCTCTGCCCTTGGCGGCCGCGGCCGCCCCCTAGCTCGACTTCACCAGCGCCCTAGGGAGACACACTTATGGACCTTTCCACTACCTACATGGGCATGCGGCTCAAGAACCCCATCGTTCCCTCCGCCTCCCCGCTGTCCGAGAAGATCAGCACCATTCGCCAAATGGAGGACGCTGGCGCGGCCGCCGTCGTGCTGTACTCGCTGTTCGAGGAGCAGATCGAGCAGGAGGCGGCCTACATCAGCCACTACATGGAGTACGGCGCCGAGAGCTACGCGGAGGCGCTCAGCTACTTCCCCAAGCCCTCCGAGTTTCGCCTCGGGCCGGAGGAGTACCTGGAGCACATCCGCAAGGCCAAGGAGGCGGTAGACATCCCCATCATTGCCAGCCTGAACGGCGTCAGCGACGGTGGCTGGATTGACTATTCCACCTTGATCCAGCAGGCCGGGGCCGACGGGTTGGAGATCAACCTCTACTTCCTGCCCACCAGCCCCGACGTCACGTGCGGCCAGGTGGAGCACGTGTATCTGGACGTGCTGGCCAACGTCAAGCGCCATGTCTCCATTCCCGTGGCCATGAAGCTGAGCCCCTACTTCAGCGCCTTTCCCCACACGGCTTACCTGCTGGACCGGGCGGGCGCGGATGCGCTGGTGCTGTTCAATCGCTTCTACCAACCCGACCTGGACATCGAGGAGCTGACGGTAGGGCCGCACTTGGTGCTCAGCAACTCGAACGAGATGCGCCTGCCGCTGCGCTGGATCGCCATCCTCTACGGGCGGGTGGGCTGTTCGCTGGCCCACACCACCGGCATCCACACGCCGGAGGACGTGTTAAAGGCGGTGATGGCGGGCGCCGACGTGGCTCAGGTGTGCTCGGCGCTGCTCAAGAACGGCATCGGCCACATCACCTCCCTCCTGGACGGCATCACCCGCTGGATGGAGGAGCACGAATACGAGTCCATTGACGAGATGAAGGGCAGCCTCAGCCAGCGCAACGTGGCCGAACCGACCGCGTTTGAGCGAGCGAACTACATGAAGACGCTGCACAGCTACCGCTGACACCACCACAGGCGGCTTTTAATCAGCGGAGCTGAGACCAAAAAGCGGGGCTCCCAGGCTGCAGCGCTGGGAGCCCTCACCTTTTCCGGGGCCTAACGGATGACGATCAGGTCCTACAGCGGCCAGTCGCGCAGGATGCGCTCCGTCTCCTCAGAGTGGCCGCTCTCGTCGCGCACCATCTCCTCGAGCTGGACCACCAGGCCTTTGTCGCCGTACGCCTCAGCCTCGCGGGCGCGCTGAGTGTAGTCCCGGGTGGCCTTGCGCTCAGCGGCCAGCACCGCCTCCAGCATCTCGCGGTTGGTGCGAGCAGGCGGCACAGGCCGCGGGGTAGTGGTGGGCTCGCCGCCCAGAGCCACGATCTTGTTGGCCAGGAACTGGGCGTGAAGCTGCTCGTCGGCGATCTCGGCCAGGAAGAACTGGGAGAGCTGTGGGCGATAGGGGCCGGTGGCCTTGGCGGCGTAGGTGAGATACTGGATGATCGCACCCAGCTCGCCCGCCAAGTCCTCGTTCAAGTGATCAATCAACGTCTGTTTGTCCATGGCAAGCTCCTTTCTACGCTCTGGGACGGAGGGAAGGTCCCTCCGCATGGCTCTTCAAGCCTTTGCAGTATAGCGCATGAGCCCGGAACGACAAAGTAAGTTGGTCACGCTTCGGCCGTCACCGATGGCCACAGAACTGAAGCGCAGGCGAGTTTGACTCATCTCCGCTGTCGCTCGTATAATCGGGATGCCCTTTCTGTGCCTCAAAGGGCAACGTCTTCCTCGGGTGGTCCCTTCTCCGCCGCTGTTGCCGATGCCGCGGCTTCGGCAAACGTCTATTTAATCGCCGCTTTCTTGAAACGCAAACAAGGAGACAGCGATGTTGCGAGGTTTGCGCTCCCCCAACGGAGGTCCGTCGGTCTCGTCTCTTGGGCCACGCCTGGTGTTTAGCCTGGCCCTAACCCTCGTCGCCTTGGTGGCCGTGGCGCTGCTGTCCATGTCGGCTGCCTCGGCCGATGGGCCCTTTACCCTGACCATCCTGCACACCAACGACACCCATGCCCGCATCGAGTCCTTCACCGAGGGCGGCGTGCTGCAGGGCGGCGTAGCCCGGCGTTACACCGCCATTCAGCAGGTCAAGGCCGAGGGTGGCAACGTGCTCTTGGTGGACGCCGGCGACGCCTTCCAGGGCACGTTGTTCTTCAACTACTGGCAGGGCCAGGAAGCGGCCTACTTCATGAACGCGCTGGGCTACCAGGCCATGGCCATCGGCAACCACGAGTTCGACTCCGGCCCGCCGGCCCTGGCCCGTTTCATTGATGCAGCTAACTTCCCTGTGCTCAGCGCCAACATTGACGCCTCAGCCGAGATCTCGCTCACCGGCAAGATCCAGCCCTACACCGTGATCGAGGTGGGCGGCCAGCAGATCGGCGTCTTCGGCCTCACCACGCCGGACACGGCCTTCATCTCCAGCCCCGGCCCCAACGTGCAGTTCACCGATCCCGTGGCGGCCGCTCAGTCCACGGTAGCTGCCTTGCAGGCCTTGGGCGTCAACAAGATCGTGGCGCTGACCCATCTGGGCTACCTTCTGGACCAAGCGTTGGCCGCGGCTGTGAGCGGTGTTGACGTGATCGTGGGCGGCCACAGCCACACGCCGCTTGGCCCGATGCCCGGCGCCCAGGGCCCCTACCCCACCGTGGTCATGTCTCCGGCCGGCGAGCCGGTGCTGATCGTTAGCGCCTGGGAGTGGGGCCGCTACCTGGGCCGGCTGAACGTGACCTTCGACGCCAACGGCGTGGTGCAGGCCTTCCAGGGCGCGCCCATCTTCATCAACGCCGCCATCCCCGAGGACCCGACCATTGCCGCCGCCGTGGCGGAGTTCAGACAGCCGGTGGACGCCCTGGCTAACACAGTCGTCGGCAGCACCCAGGTGTTGCTGGACGGCGCTCGCGCCAACGTGCGCTCCCGCGAGACGAACCTGGGCAACCTGATCTGCGACGCCATGCTGTGGAAGACGGCCAGCGTCGGCACCCAGATCTGCATCCAGAACGGCGGCGGCATCCGCGCCAGCCTGAACCCCGGTAACATCACCATCGGCGGCGTGCTCACCGTGTTGCCCTTCGGCAACCAGATCTCCACCTTCGGCCTGAGGGGACGGGACGTGATCGCGGCGCTGGAGAACGGCGTCAGCCGCGTGGAGTTCGGGGACGGTCGCTTCCCGCAGGTGGGCGGCATCCGCTATGCCTGGGATCCGCAGCGGCCCGCCGGGCGGCGTATTGTCTCGGTGGAGGTGAAGAACCCGGACGGCACCTTCAGCCCACTGGACCCGAACCGCGTCTACATGGTCACCTCTAACGACTTCATGCGCCGCGGCGGCGACGCCTACTTCGTCTTCCGCGACAACGCCATCAACCCCTACGACAGCTGGGCAGTGCTGGCCGACGCGGTGGTGGAGTACCTGCAGGCGCCGGAGTCCGCGGGCGGCCTGGGCGGCACCGTGATGGCCAGCCGCTACCCTCTGGCCGGCGAGGGCCGCATCCTCCGCAAGACCGCCACGGTCAACCGAGCGCGGCGCTACGATGTGGCCATGGACACCTTCATTGACGGCAACCGGCCCGGCCTGAACTTCGGCGGCCTGTCCACCATGTGGGTGGGCCTGAACAACACCATGCGGCCGGTGTTCAAGGTGGACGTGCCGGTGTGCAACAACGTTCACACCTGCATCCTGCCCAACGCGTTCATTGACCGGGCGTACCTGTACCTCTACGTGCAGGAAGGCCGCGGCTTCGCCGACTGGGCCGGCTCCACTATGGACGTGTCGGTGCGGCCGGTGAACACCACGTGGGGCGAGGACACCGCCACCTGGACCACGCCGTGGACCGCTGCGGGCGGCGACTTCGGCGCTCCTCTGGCCACGGCGCGCATCGGCAGCGGCCGCATCGGCACCTGGTTGCGCTTCGACATCACGAACTACATCTGGGACGTGGTGCTCGGCCGGGCGGAGAACAAGGGCTTCCTGTTGACCTCCAACTTCAACGTGGCGCTGAACAAGGCCGTCAGCCCGGAGGGCATCGCCAGCGCGCGCTACGGCTTCGCCACGGGCGAGGGCAGCGATCCCAGCAAGGTGGGCTACCTGCGGGTGATCTACCGCACCTACCCTGACTAAGCCCCTCGACCCCCCTCCCACAAGAAATCCCGGAGACCTCCAGTCTCCGGGATTTTTTTCCTCCCTTCGTGTCTTCGTGGTTCCCTTCGCGTCTTCGTGGTCTTCTTCGCGTCTTCGTGGTCTTCTTCGTGGTCTTCTTCGCCGTCGTGGGCTCACTCCTCCCGCATCCGCTTGATCTCCTCCAGCCACACCGCTGCCGTGGCGTCGCTGGGCATGCGCCAGTCCCCGCGCGGGCTGAGGGCCACCGAGCCCACCTTCGGACCGTCGGGCATGGCAGAGCGCTTGAACTGCTGGCTGAAGAAGCGACGGTAGAACACCTCCAGCCAGCGCAGGATCGTGGCGTCGTCGTAGGCGCCGGCAAAGGCCTGCCGGGCCAACACGAACACCTTGCGGGGAGGGAACTGGTAACGCACCACGTAGTACAGGAAGAAGTCGTGCAGCTCGTACGGCCCGATGGCGTCCTCGGTGCGCTGTTGCAGCTGGCCTCGCTTGTCCAGGGGCAGCAGCTCGGGCGTAATGGGCGTGGCGATGATGTCCCGTAGCACCGCCGACGCTTGGCCGCTGAACTCCGCCTCCGCCACCCACTCGATCAGATAGCGCACCAGGGTCTTGGGCACGCCGGCGTTGACGTGGTACATGGACATGTGGTCGCCGCTGTAGGTGAGCCAGCCCAGGGCCAGCTCCGACAGGTCGCCCGTGCCCACCACGAGGCCGCCCACCTGGTTGGCCACGTCCATCAAGATCTGGGTGCGCTCGCGCGCCTGGGCGTTCTCGTAGGTCACGTCGTGGACGGCCTCGTCGTGGCCGATGTCGCGGAAGTGCTGGCGCACGGCGTCCACGATGGGGATGGTGCGCAGGGTGACGCCCAGGGCCTCGGCCAGGGCCACCGCGTTGTTGCGGGTGCGCTCCGTAGTGCCGAAGCCGGGCATGGTGATGGCCACGATGCCTTCACGAGGCAGGCCCAGGATGTCGAAGGCCTTGGCCGCTACCAGCAGCGCCAGCGTGGAGTCCAGGCCGCCGGAGACGCCGATGGTCACCCGCTGCGCGCCCACGTGCCGCAGGCGCCGCGCCAGGCCGGTAGCCTGGATGGAGAAGATCTCCCGGCAGGAGGCAGCGCGGCGGGTCGGGTCGGCCGGCACGAAGGGGTAGCGGCTGAGGGGCCGCCGCAGCGCCAGGCTATCTAGCAGAGCCCGGCGCTCTTCCCACGGATGCGTCGGCGTGTCGCCCGGCAGGTGGAACGGCACAGTGCGAAAGGTCCGCCCGGCCTGGGCGGCGGAGAAGGAGCTGTTGCGCAGCCGCTCGTGCAGCAGGCGCTGCACGTCTACATCGGCCACGGCCATCTGGGTGTCGAAGCGGAACCGCTCCGTCTCGGCCAGCAGCAGGCCGTTCTCGGCGATCAACGAGTGGCCGGCCCACACCGTGTCGGTGGAGGACTCGTTGGCCCCGGCGCCGGCGTAGAGATAGGCCGCCAGACAGCGGGCCGACTGCTGGCGCACCAGCTCGCGGCGGTATTCCACCTTGGCCAACAGCTCGTTGCTGGCCGACAGGTTGGCCAACAGGGTGGCGCCGGCCACGGCCATGGCGCCGCTGGGCGGCTGCACCGCCCACAAGTCTTCGCAGATCTCGATGCCCAAGGTCAGGCCGGGAAAGTTGGCGGCCTGGAAGAGCAGGTCCACGCCAAACGGCACCGTCTGGTGCCACATCCCGATGTCCACCGTCGGCGTCGAGGCCAGCCGGCCGGAGGTGAACCACCTCTCCTCGTAGAACTCGTTGGTGTTGGGCAGGTAGGTCTTGGGCACGATGCCCAGCACCTCGCCCTTGGCCACCAGCGCAGCGCAGTTGTACAGCCGACCGTCCACAGCTAGGGGCAGGCCCACCACCGCTGCACAGCCGACGCGGGCAGACGCCATGGCCACGTCGTCCAGAGCCGCCCGCGCAGCCTCCAGCAGGGCCGACTGGTAGAAGAGGTCGGCGCAGGAGTAGCCGGTCAGGCCCAGCTCCGGGAACACGGCCAGCCGACAGCCCTGGGCTGCCGCCCCCTCCAGAGCCTCCACCGTGGCCCCGACGTTGAAGTCCACGTCGGCCACCCGCAGCTCCGGCGAGACCACCGCCACCCGCACGAAGCCGAGGGCCTCCGGAGCGAACAGGTCCGATGCAGTGAAATACAACGGTGCACCCATGAACAAGTCCTTTCCTGTAGAAGCGACCTGCAGGACAGGCCGGTCGCTGGCGCATTATACCACACCGCCGAGCCGGCGAAGCGCTCAGCCCGACCCTGCGTTGCCGCTCCGTTGGCTCTGTGGTAGAATACCTCGCCGTCAACCGAGCCGAGATCGCCTGCGTCGAGACCCACGCCGATGCCCCGAAAGCGCAAACTGGTCGCCGAGCCTGCGGACAGCACTGCTCAACCCCACCCCGCCGCCTTGGGAGAAGTGGTCGGCGCCTCCGTTGCGAGGGTAGCGAGCGCTGCAAGCACTGCGAGCACTGCGAGCGCAGGGGACGCAGTGGTCCCTGGCGCCTCCATCATGACCTTGGACGAAGTGCCGCTGCAGCGCAGCCCCGGCCGCCGGTCCGACGGCGCCTCCACGGGCGTGGTGACGCTGGTCCCGCCCTGCTGGGAGGTAGCGGTGCTGGATGGCCCCCAACAGGCGACCGGCGCCCGCTGGTGGCGGCTGCGCTGTCGCTACGACGACGGCCGCGAGTACGAGGGCTGGGCGGCCGAGACCGCGGCCGACGGCGGCGTCGTGCTGCGCGCCATCCGGCCCGACCTGATGCTGGACGTGCTGCCGCCGCCAGGCGCTCAGCCGCCCACGGGCAAGTTCCGCATCGGCCAGACGATCTATGCGGCCGCCTTCCTCAACGTCCGCACCACCCCTGGCTACATCAACAAGGACGAGGGCGACATCCTGGACGAGGCGCCCTACGGCGCCTCGCTGACGGTGGTGGACGGCCCGCGGGGGGCCGACAGCCTCACCTGGTGGCGGGTGCGCTACACGGTGGCCGCCAGGGCCGTCGAGGGCTGGGCGGCCGAGACGACGCCCAGCGGCAAGCCGCTCTTGTCGGCCACGGCGCCGCCGCCCCCGCAGACGCCGACGCCAGCCCCGGCCCGGACCTTTCGCCTGGGCGATGCCATCTTCAACGCCTACACCAAGCCGGTGAACGTGCGACGCTCGCCCGGCTACGTGGGCAAGGAGGAGACGGACATCGTGGTCAAGCTGCCGCCGGACGGGAGCATGACCATCGTGGCCGGGCCGCAGGCAGCCGACCAGCTCACGTGGTGGCAGGTGCGCGGCGCGGTGGCCGGACAGACGGTGCAAGGCTGGATGGCGGAGGTGGGCGCCAAGGGGGAGCGGTTCATGGTGCCGGTGCAGCTCAGGGGCAAGATCCGCCTGGGCAAGCCCTTTGCCGGCACCCATCGGGTGACGCAGCTCTTCGGCGACCGCCCGGAGTTCTACAAGCAGTTCAGCTACGACGGCGTGCCCCTGCGCGGGCACAACGGCGTGGACTTCGGCACCCCGATCGGCACCGACGTGCTGGCCACCGACGACGGCGAGGTGGTACAGGTGGGCTACGAGGCCCGCGGCTTCGGCTACTTCGTCAAGCTGAAGCACGAGTGGGGAGAGTCGCTGTACGCGCACATGAAGAGCGTGGCGGTGAAGGAGGAGGCCAAGGTGCGCCGCGGGGACGTGCTGGGCCCCAGCGGCAACAGCGGCAACAGCAGCGGTCCGCACCTACACTTTGGCATCCGCATCCTGCCCTACACGCGTGGGGACGGCTGGGGCGGCTGTTGCGACCCCATCCCCTTCATGGATCCGAAGGACGTGATCGTCCCCGACAACATCCGCAGCCCCCACGCGGCCATGGGCCAACCTCCTCCCGGCATGGCCCCCGACGAGCCGGGCCGTGAGCGGCCGTGATGTCTAGCGGCCGAAGAACGAGCGCAGCAGCTCGGTGTAGGTCTCGGCCTCGTTGATGTAGGGGAAGTGGCCGGCGTTGTGCAGTGTGTGCACCTCGGCCGTGGGATAGGTCTGCTTCAGCAGCTCGCGCAGGGCTGGCTCCACCAGGGGGTCGTTGTCCGCCTCGATGATCATCACGGGAATGCCCAGGGCCGCCGGGTCAGGAGGCTGGAAGGGCTGGATGACTGCCTTGGCCCGGCCGGCCACCTGCGCCTTGCTCATGCGGCCGGAGGCCTGCTCCAGCATGTAGGCCAGCACCAGCTCCGAGTTGCCGGCGGCGGGGTAGATGTTCTCGGCAAAGCTCTGGCGGAAGATGTTCATCACCAGCCAGTTGGGCAGCAAGGGCAGCACCCGGATCAGCGACTGGTTGCGCTCTCGCAGGATGTCGTTGGGCGGGAAGGTGTTGCCCAGCACGGCCCGCTCGATCCGTTCCGGGTGGTGGGCCATCAGGTACTGCAGCAGATAGCCGCCCAGGGAGGAGCCCACGGCGTACACGCGCGGCGCGTTCTCGGCGTCCAGCACGGCCAGCACCCCCTGGCTGAGCTCCTCTAGGGTGTCTACCGCCGGATAGGTGATGCTGATCACCCGATACTGCTCGGACAGCGGCGTCATCTGCTGCCACCACACGTCGTACGCGCCCGTCATGCCGTGCAGGAAGAGGATGGTCTTATCGCCCCGGCCGAAGGCCACGTACTGCCACTCCTGGCCGTTCACCGGCAGGCGCTGGGGCGGGTGCTGGCTGCGAAAGTCCAGCAGAGACTGGCGCTCAGCAGCCGGAACCTTGTCCGAGAGCTGCTCGAAGCTCCGCCGCGGCACGGGCCAGAGAAAGACAACCAGTAGAATAGTCGCCAGAACAGCGAGGGCGACGAGGATTGCTTTTTTCAAGGCAGTGCTCCTTCCTTTGCCGCGCAGATGACTGCTTCAACGTCTTCCCGCAGTTCACGGCCAGCGCGGGAACCGGTCAAACCGCGGAGGCCGCTTCTCTAGGAAGGCGTCGCGGCCCTCCTGGGCCTCGTCGGTCAGGTAGGCCAGGCGGGTGGCCTCGCCGGCGAAGAGCTGCTGGCCCACCAGGCCGTCGTCAATCAGGTTGAAGGCGTACTTGAGCATGCGGATGGAAGTCGGGCTCTTGCTGTTGATGATGCGCGCCCACTCCACGGCTTCCCGTTCCAGCTCGGCGTGGGGCACGGCCTTGTTGACCATGCCCATGCGCTCGGCCTCCTCGGCGGTGTAGACCTTTTCCAGGAAGAAGAGCTCGCGCGCCCGCTTCTGGCCGATCATCTGGGCCAGGTAGGCGGAGCCGTAGCCGCCGTCGAAGCTGGCCACGCGCGCGTCGGCCTGCTGGAAGCGGGCGTGCTCGCGGCTGGCCAGGGTCAGGTCGCACACTACGTGCAGGCTATGGCCGCCCCCCACGGCCCAGCCCGGCACCACGGCAATCACCACCTTGGGCATGAAGCGGATGATGCGCTGCAGCTCCAGCACGTGCAGACGCGGCAGCTCGTAGCCGCCCTCGTATCCCCCCTTGCCGCGCACCCGCTGGTCGCCGCCAGCGCAGAAGGCCCACACGCCGTCCTTGGGCGACGGCCCGTTGCCGGTGAGCAGCACGGTGCCAACGCCGGTGTCCATCCAGGCGTGGCGAAAGGCCTCGATCATCTGGTCAATGGTCTGGGGCCGGAAGGCGTTGCGCACCTCCGGCCGGTTGAAGGCGATGCGGGCAATGCCCTCGGCTTGGTGGTAGGTGATGTCGCTGTACTCCCGGACCGCCTGCCAGTCGGCACCGGGGTGGATGGCGTCGCTCATGCCTCACTCCAAGGCGATGTAGATGCGCTTGTTGATGGCGCCCTTGGACTTGTAGTCCACCACGCGGATGCGGCCGACCTCGCGCGTGTTGGCCACGTGGGTGCCGCCGTCGGCCTGCAGGTCCAGCCCGACGATCTCCACGGTGCGCACCTCGGTGATCCCCTCCGGGAGCAGGTTGATCTTGGTGCGGATTAAGTCGGGGATCTGAAAGGCCTCGGCGCGCGGCAGGATGCGTACCCGCACCTCACGAGCTGCGGCCACCTCGGCGTTGCAGCGAGCCTCGATCTCGCCCACCAACTCCCCGCGCAGGGTGGCGAACTCGAAATCCATGCGGCCCTGCAGGGGCTCCATGTTTCCGCCTGTGACCAGGGCGCCGTAGTCCCGCCACACCACGCCGCACAGGATGTGGAGGGCGGTGTGGGTGCGCATGAGCGCGTAGCGGCGCTCCCAGTCCAGCCGGCCCACCACCGCCGCGCCCACGGCGGGCAAGGCGGCATCGGCAGGCAGGGTGTGCCAGATGTGGTCGCCCACGCGGCGGACGTTGGTCACCGGCAGGGCCCGGCCGTCGGCCAGCAGCCAGCCGGTGTCACAGGGCTGTCCCCCTCCGCCGGGGTAGAACGCGGTGCGGTCCAGGGCTACTGCGTGCTGCGGCTCATCCACTGCGGCCACGGCCGCCGTGAACTCGCGCAAGTAGCTGTCGGTTTGGTAGAGCGCCAGGGTCATAAACCAGTGGGAAGGCCTCCGCAGCGGGTATGGCGGTGGTAGTGCAGCTCCCGCGGAGCTGCGCTACAGGGTTCAGAGACGACCGGTGTGTCGCTCCAACAGGTACTGCTGGCTGTTGACCGCGGGCCCGTCGCCGGGCGTCAGCCACTCGTAGGTGCCGTCGGCGCGCAGCCGCCGCGCCTTGACGTTGTCGGCCAGGTACACGGCCAGGATGTCGTCCCGGATGTGGGCGCGCAGGCGGGGGTCCAAGATGGGGAACATGGTCTCCACCCGGCGGTAGAGGTTGCGCTCCATCAAGTCGGCGCTGCTCAGGTAGATCTCCTCCTCGCCGCCGTTGGCGAAGTAGAAGATGCGAGTGTGCTCCAGAAAGCGACCGACGATGCTGGTGACACGGATGTTGTCGCTGATCCCCGGCACCTCCGGCCGCAGGCAGCAGATGCCTCGCACCAACAGATCAACCTGGACGCCGGCCTGCGACGCCTCGTACAGCAGGCGGATCATCTTTGGGTCGGTGAGGGCGTTGATCTTGAAGATCAGCCGCGCCGGACGGCCCGCCCGCTGGTGTTCGATCTCGCGGCGGATCATGCGCATCATCTCCGAGTGCAGGCTGACGGGCGCCACGGCCAGCCGGCGGTAGCGGTTCTGCTTGGAGTAGCCGGTGAGGAAGTTAAAGAGGTCGGTGGCGTCGGCTGCGATGTCGGGGTCGCAGGTGAAGAGGCCCAGGTCGGTGTAGATGCGCGCGGTGGTGGCGTTGTAGTTGCCGGTGCTGAGGTGGACGTAGCGGCGCAGGCCGTCGTGCTCGCGACGCACCACCAACGCCACCTTGGCATGGGTCTTCAGCCCGAGCAAGCCGTAGACCACGTGCACCCCCTCCCGCTCCAGCGCCCTGGCCCAGCCGATGTTGTTCTCCTCGTCGAAGCGGGCCTTGAGCTCCACCAGCACCGCGACCTGTTTCTGGTTCTCGCGCGCCCGCATCAGGGCCTCCACGATGGGCGACCTGCTGCCCACCCGGTAGAGGGTCTGCTTGATGGCCAGCACGTTGGGGTCCTCGGCGGCCTGCTTGATGAACTCGATCACCGGCGCAAAGGAGTCGTAGGGGTGATGCAGCAGGATATCCCCTTCACGGATGGCGGAGAAGATGTCCTCGCGGTGGCTCAAGGCCGCAGGCTCGGCCGGCGCAAAGGGCTTGTCCTTGAGATCGCGGCGATCAATCTCCCACAGCCGCATGAGGCTGCTCATGCCCAGCACTTCCTCGGCCTCGTAGACGTCGTCGGGGGTGATCTCCAGGTTCTCGATCAGCAGGTTGCGCATGTAGGCCGGCATGGCCGAGGCGATCTCCAACCGCACCACGGGCCCGAAGTGGCGACGCCGCAGGCTGCGCTCGATGCTCTGCAGCAGGTCATCGGCCTCGTCCTCCTGGATCTCCATGTCGGCGTTGCGGGTGATACGGAAGGGGTGGGCCTCCACGATCTCCACGCCGGGGTAGAGGTGCGAGAGGTTGGCGGCCACCACGTCCTCCAGCCAGACGAAGTCCATGGCGCTGTGGCCGCCGCCTGCGAAGCCGGCCGGATCGCCGCCGTTGCCGGCCGTGGGCTTCAGCGGCGGGAGATGGATCAGCCGAGGCAGGATGAGAGGGACTTTCACACGGCCGAAGCGCAAGCCGTTGTCGGGGTCGCGCAGGGCCACGGCTAGGTTCAGACTGAGGTTAGAGATGTGGGGGAAGGGATGGCCGGGATCTACGATCAGGGGCGTCAGGACGGGGAACACCTCGCGCATGAAGTAGTCGGCCAGCCACTCCTTGTGCTCCCTGGAGAGGTCGGCGTAGGAGCGAATGCGAATGCCGGCAGCCCACAGCTTGGGCTTGAGGTCGTTGCACCAGCACTCCATGGCCTGGCGCAGCATGGGCAACAAGCGCTCTCGAAGCGCAGTCAGCTGCTCAGAGGGGGTCATGCCATCGGGCGGAAGCTTGAGCACGCCGGCCGAGATCTGCTGCTTCAGGCCGGAGACGCGGATCATGAAGAACTCGTCCAGGTTGGAGAAGAAGATGGCGAGAAACTTGACGCGCTCCAGCAGCGGATGCAGATCGGGACGGACTGCCTCCTCCAGGACGCGGCGGTTGAACTCCAGCCAGCTCAGCTCGCGGTTGATGTACAGGTAGGGGTCGTCTAGGTCCAGCGGCCGGATGGCTGGGCCCTTGCCGGTCACCACGGCCTGCGGCACAGGCGACGGAGCGGCCAACGGCGCAAGCGGCGCCTCTCGTGCTCGTTTTTCTGCGGAACCCGATCGTTTCTTCATGCTGCGTCTCCCTTCCTCAGGGACCGGTGGGCTTTTCGACCGGTCCTTGGGGTCTCTGGGTCGGGCGGCATTGTACCACACGTGTTAGTTTGCCGGAAACTGCGAGCGGCTCCCCTGGCGGGGCTCACCTGCGCACGGCGTTGCAGGAGCCAAACGGCAACAGCCGCGCCGGCCGCGTCGGCCAGCCAGTCGCGCACGTCGGCGTACCGGCCCGGCACGAAGGCCTGGTGCACTTCGTCGGAGGCCGCGTAGAGGAGGGTGATCAGCAGGCTGGCCTGCCAGGACCAGCAGCTCAGAGCGGGGGTACGCTGCGCGGCCCGCCACAGCAGCGCAGCCAGCAGTCCGTACTCCAGGGCGTGCACCGTGAGCGACACGGGCTCGATCTGCCAGCGGTCGGGCACGAACTCGAACCTGGGGAAGCTAGAGAGCCAGAAGATGACGGCCATCCAGGCGATGGCCGGCGTCCAAGCGGCCGCGATGATCCGTTTAGACAAGGACGAGTTAACACTCCTCACGATGAGCGGCGGTCTGTCTGGCGCGCTGCCGCCTCATTGGGCGACCATCTCAGTCGGCGTCGGCCGGTATGGCCGATGAGTCGCCGCCGTTCCATCGTTGACGACATGTTCGCTGCTATCGTACCACCGTCGAGTTCAACCGTCAAGCACTCGCCCAAAAACCCCACGCGCCGCCAGGAATGGAGGCTTCTGCCAGAAACACCCCACGCGGCCTTGGGATTGGAGGCTCCAGCCGAGCCAGCCGCCGGACCCGCAGCCGGCCACCCCTCATCCTCCCTCCTCCCCTCCCAGACTCGACGCTTCAGCCGGCCATCCATCATCATCCTTCCTCCCATCCCGGACTCGAGACTTCAGCCGGCCATCCCTACGCCCCACCCCTCCCGTCTCCTCCCCTCCACGGACTGGAGGCTTCAGCCGGCCATCCCTACACCCCACCCCTCCCGTCTCCTCCCCTCCACGGACTGGAGGCTTCAGCCGGCCATCCATCATCATCCTTCCTCCCATCCCGGACTCGAGACTTCAGCCGGCCATCCCTACGCCCCA
>JANWYQ010000174.1 GCA_025055015.1 Caldilineales bacterium | reverse complement strand
CGGCCTCATGGTCATCGGCGTGGACACCGACCAGTTCATCTCTGCGCCGGAGTTCGCCGACGTCTGGCTCACGTCCATCATGAAGAACATGGACAAGGCCGTCTACGACACCATCGAGGCCCTGGTCAACGGCACCCTCACTCTGGGCGACAACTACCTCGGCACCCTCGCCAACGGCGGCGTCGGCCTCGCCCCCTTCCACAACTTCGAGGACGATGTGCCCCAGTCCCTCAAGGACGAGCTGAAGCAGATCACCCAGGACATCATCGCCGGCAAGATCAACCCCATGGCCACCGGGCAGTAACGCTTGGCCATCCTCGGGCCGACAGTTCCCCGCGGGCTGTGCCGGCGGGGGACTGTCGGCTTTCTGTACCTTCTTCCCCGGAGCACTCATGACCCCTGTTCTCGAGCTGCGCAACATCACCAAGCGTTTCCCCGGCGTGCTGGCCAACGACCACATCAACTTGACCCTGGAGGAGGGGGAGATCCACGCCTTGCTCGGCGAGAACGGCGCCGGCAAGAGCACCCTGATGAACATCCTCTACGGCCTCTACCACCCGGACGAGGGCGAGATCTACATCCGCGGCCAGCGCACGCAGATCAACGGCCCCACCGACGCCATCCGCCAGGGCATCGGCATGGTGCACCAGCACTTCATGTTGGTGCCGGTGCTCACCGTCACCGAGAACGTCATGCTGGGCAACGAGTCGGTCAAGGGGCTGGTGTTGGACCGCAAGGCCGTGGCCGCGCGCATCCGCGAGATCTCGCAGCGCCACGGCCTGGAGGTGGACCCTGACGTGCGGGTGGAGGACCTCTCGGTGGGCGTGCGCCAGCGGGTGGAGATCATCAAGGTGCTCTACCGCAATGCCAACATCCTGATCCTGGACGAGCCCACGGCCGTGTTGACGCCGCAGGAGGCCGACGACCTGTTCGAGATCCTCCGCTCGCTGCGCAGCCAGGGGGTCAGCATCATCTTCATCAGCCACAAGCTGCGGGAGGTGCTGGCGCTGGCGGACCGAGTGACGGTGATCCGCCGCGGCCGCGTGGTGGGCGAGACCCCGACCAAGGACGCTAACCAGGCCATGCTGGCCGAGATGATGGTGGGCCGTCGGGTAGCCCTGACCGTGCAAAAGCCGCCGGCCAAGCCGGGCGAGGTGGTGCTCGCCTTCAAGAACCTCAAGGTGCTGGACAACCTGATGCACCTGGCGGTAAACGGCGCCAGCCTGGAGGTGCGGGCCGGCGAGATCGTGGGCGTGGCCGGCGTGCAGGGCAACGGCCAGACCGAGCTGGTGGAGGCCTTGACCGGCCTGCGGCCGGTGCAGGACGGCACGATCACCATTGCCGGCAAGGACGTCACCAACGCCTCCCCGCGCGTCATCACCGAGTGCGGCGTGGCACACATCCCCGAGGATCGCCAGGAGGACGGCCTGGTGCTCCCCTTCCCCATCCACGACAACCTGGTGATCAACACCTTCTACCATCCACCCTTCGCCAACGGCTGGGTGGTCAACCACGAGGCCATCCGCCAGCAGGCCGAGCGGCTGGTGCAGGAGTTCGACGTGCGCACGCCCAGCGCCGCGGTGCCCGTCGCGACCCTGTCGGGCGGCAACCAGCAGAAGGTGATCGTGGCGCGCGAGATGAGCCGTCCCATCAAATTGCTGATTGCTAACCAGCCCACGCGCGGCCTGGACGTGGGCTCCATCGAGTACATCCACCGCCGCATCCTGGAGAAGCGGGATCAAGGCGTGGCCGTCCTGTTGGTCTCGGCCGAGCTGGACGAGATCATGGGGCTGGCGGACCGCATCGCCGTGATGTTCAAGGGCAAGTTCACTGCCGTCGTGGATGCGGACGAGGTCTCCAAGGAGCAGGTGGGCCTGATGATGGCGGGCAGCAGCCTGGAGGAGGCCCTGGCCCACGCGCCCAAGCCCGTGAGCAAGGAACGCGAGATTGTGACCTGACCCGCGCTCGCGCCCAAGGAGCAGGCTCATGACAGAAGCAACAACCGCAACACCCTCACCGGTCGCCACCACCGCGCCGCCCAAGCCTCGCCAGACCCGGATGCGCGACGTCATCTTGTACCCGCTGCTGGCGGTGTTCACGGCGTTGATCCTGGGCGGCATCTTGATCCTGGTCACCGACCGCGCCGTGGTGCAGGCCTGGCTAAACTTCTTCGACGATCCCATGGCTGCCCTGCGCGCCACCGGCCACTCCTTGAGCACCGCCTACGGCGCCATGTTCGAGGGGTCGCTGAACTTCGGCGGCATCCTGCGCGGCATCGGCGCGGCCCTGCGCGGGGAGGGCACCCAGGAGCTGGCGGTGGCCTTGGTGCCCCTGGCCGAAAGCCTGACCCAGGCGGTGCCCTACATCTTCGCCGGCCTGGCCGTGGCCTTCGCCTTTCAGGGCGGCCTGTTCAACATCGGCGGCGAGGGCCAGATGCTGGTGGGCGCGCTCTGCTCGGTCTACATCGGCTTCAAGGTCACCGGCCTGCCTTGGTACGTGCACCTGCCGTTGGCCATGTTCGCCGGCATCGCGGGCGGCGCCATCTGGGCGGCCATCGTGGGCGTGCTCAAGGCCTACACCGGGGCCCACGAGGTGATCAACACCATCATGATGAACTGGATCGCCATCAGCCTGAGCACCTGGCTGCTCAAGGTGGGCGGCCCCATGGCCCGGCCTGACGTGCCGGTCACCCCGCCCGTGCTGGAGACGGCCTGGATCCCGCGGCTGTTCGACACCCCCGGCAACCGCTTCCACGCCGGCTTCTTCTTGGCCCTCTTTACCGTCTGGCTGATCTGGTGGATCCTGTACAAGTCCACCCTCGGGTTCCAAATCCGCATGGTGGGCGCCAACGCCAGGGCCGCGAAGTACAGCGGCGTGAACGTCAAGCGGCTGTGGATCGCGGTGATGGCCATCAGCGGCGCGCTGGCAGGCACCGCCGGCATGGTGCAGACCTTGGGCGTGGACCGCTGGGTGGGCGTGGGCTTCTCCTCCGGCATGGGCTTCGACGCCATCGCCCTGGCCCTGCTGGGCAAGAACCACCCGGTGGGCGTGTTGCTGGCCGCCCTGCTCTTCGGCACCCTCAAGAACGGCGCCACCCGCATGCAGTCGGTGGCCCAGATCCCGGTGGACATCATCACCATCGTCATCGCGCTGGTGATCGTCTTCATCGCTGCGCCGGAGATCATCCGCTGGCTCTACCGCCTGCGCCAGCCGGTGGCCAAGGAAGGCCCGGTGTTCAGCAAGGGGTGGGGGTCGTAAAGAGCAACCCGGCAACGAGTGATGCGTAGCGCAAAGCGTGTTTCAAGGAGAAGTGTCATGGCTGTTACCACTGCTCCTGCGGCTGCCCTAGGGGCCTATGCAGCCCGCCGCGAGCGGCGCAAGGCCATCGCCTACGGCGTGTTCTTCCTGCTGGTGGCTGCCGCCATCTTCGTGCTGTTTGTGCGCAACAGCGCGCCCGGCATGGAGAGCACCTTCAAGCTCAACCCTGCCACGCGCGAGAGGGTCATCGAGGTGCCCGACCTGGTGGTGCCCACGCGCGAGACGCTGCTGGTGCTGGCGGGCCTGGCCGGCCTGCTGGGCGTGTACCAGGTGGTGCGCGGCTTTCGGCGGGTGGTGCTGGTGCTGGGCCTGGTGGCGCTGATGTTTGTGGCCGCCTTCCTGGTTTGGGCAGTGCGCGACAAGTCCATCAACCTGCTGGGCATCTTCACCTTCGCCGTGGCTGCGGCCACCCCCATCGCCTTCGGCGCTATGAGCGGCGTGATGTGCGAGCGCTCCGGTGTGATCAACATCGCTATCGAAGGCATGATGCTCACCGGCGCCATGATGGCTGTGATCGTCTCCAGCGTCACGGGCCAGATCTGGTTTGGCCTGCTGGCCGCCGTGCTCTCCGCCGGCGTCCTAGGCGTCTTCCTGGCCGTCATGGCCATTCGCTTCCGGGTGGACCAGATCATCGCCGGCACGGCCATCAACATCTTCGCCCTGGGCATCACCAGCTTCATCAGCCAGCGCTTTCTGCAGCCCATCCCGGCCCTGAACTCCGGCGGCGTCTTTCCCAAGGTGGCCATCCCTGGGCTGTCACAGGTGCCGTTGATCGGACCTATCTTCTTCAACCAGACGCCCATCGTCTACTTGCTCTTCCTCACCGTGATCCTGATCCACTTCATGCTGTTCTACACGCGGTGGGGGCTGCGCACGCGGGCGGTGGGCGAGCACCCGCGCGCGGCTGACACCTTGGGCGTCAACGTGTTCAAGATCCGCTACGTCAACGTGATCATCGGCGCCATGATCGCCGGCATCGGCGGCGCCTACTTCACCATCGGCTCGGTGGGCCGCTTCGACGAGGCCATCACCGCCGGCAAGGGGTTTATCGGCCTGGCCGCCATGATCTTCGGCCGCTGGACCCCCTTCGGCGGGTTCGGCGCCGCGCTGATCTTCGGCTTCTCCGACGCGCTGCAGGCCAAGCTGCAGGTGCTGGGCAAGGCGCAGGTGCCCATCCCCACCGAGTGGCTGCTGATCCTGCCCTACCTGATCACCATGATCGTGCTGGCGGGTGTGGTAGGCAGGACGGTCGCGCCCGCCGCGGACGGCAAGCCCTACGTGAAGGAGTAGCTCTCCCTATGCCGATGACGCCGCGCGAGCGAGTGCTCGCTGCCATCAACCACGAGGAGCCCGACCGGGTGCCCATCTGCGTGGGGGTCAGCAACGCCACGGGCATCAAGATGAAGCCCTACCGCGAGCTGAAGCGGCTGCTGGGCATCGAGGCCCCCGACGAGTACATCTACGACTGGCCGGAGCTGGGCACTGCCGCCATTGACGAGGCCACCATGCGCCGGCTGCGCAGCGACGTGCGCGGGGTGCTGGACCTGGAGCCGGCCCACGTGCGGGAGCGCAACCGCCGGCGGCCGCCCCACACCCCCTACATCGACTCCTGGGGCAGCGGTCAGGTGGAGATGGCCGACGGCACCTGGTTCCCCGGCGTTCACCCCCTGGCCGACGCCACCACCATCGAGGAGATCGAGCGCTACCCCTGGCCCGACATGGACGACCCGACCCGGGTGGCCCATGTGCGCGCCCAGGCGCAGCGGCTGCGGGACGAGGGGGAGTTCGCCATCATGGCCACCCCGTGGCTGCTCTTCCCCTTCGAGCGCGCCCACGCCATGCAGGGGTTGGATCGCTTCCTGATGAACATGGCTACCGAGCCGGAGTTCGCCGCTGCCCTGCTGCGCAAGATCACCGACCTGTGCAAGCAGCTCATGGGCCACTTCCTGCGGGAGTGCGGCGACCTGATTGACATCATCAAGATCGGCGACGACCTGGGCATGCAGACGGGGCTGTTGATCTCCCCGCGCATGTACCGGCGCATGCTCAAGCCGTTGCACGCCGAGTTCATCGCCTTCATCAAGGAGCGCACCGCCGCCAAGGTCTTCTTCCACACCGACGGCGACGTCTTCGACCTGATCCCCGACTTCATCGAGATCGGCGTGGACATCCTCAACCCCATCCAGACCTCGGCCGGCCGCATGGCGGACCTGGCCGAGCTAAAACGCCGCTACGGCCAGCACCTGGTGTTCTGCGGCGCCGTGGACACCCAGCACATCCTGCCGCGCGGCACCCCGGAGCAGGTGCGCCAAGAGGTGCGGCGGGTGATCAACCTGCTGGGGCCGGGGGGCGGCTACATGGTGGCCTCAGTACACACCATCATGAACGACGTGCCGGCCGAGAACATCCTAGCCATGGTAGACGCAGTGGAGGAGTTCGGCCACTATCCTCTCTCCTAGGACCAGCCGGCGGTAGGCTGGCCGCTGGTGCCGGGCGCGGCGTTGGCGTCCCTCTGGCACCTCACTTGACGCCGCGCCTGCTTTCTGGTACACTGGCGCCACACCGAGACGGCGACGGTGTTTTCGCGAGGAGAGACCCGCTTGGATCACCTGTGGACACCCTGGCGGATGGAATACATCCTCACTCCCAAGGGCCACGGCTGCGTTTTCTGCGACAAGATCGCCGTGGGCGACGACGTCACCGAGCACGTGCTGGTGCGCGACCGCACGGCCTACATCACCTTAAACCGCTATCCCTACAACAACGGCCACCTGTTGGTGGTGCCCTACGCCCACGTGGCCAGCCTGGAGGACCTGCCTCCAGAAACTCTGCTGGAAATGATGTTGCTGGTGAACAAGGGCTTGGCCGCGCTGCGGGCGGCCATGAAGCCCGAAGGGTTCAACATCGGCGTGAACTTGGGCAAGGTGGCCGGCGCGGGCGTGGCCGGCCACGTGCACATCCACGTGGTGCCCCGTTGGAGCGCGGACACCAGCTTCATGACCACCATCGGCGAGACCCGCACCATCCCTGAGACGCTGGATCAAACCTACGCGCGGCTGCGCGCAGCTCTGGCTGTGCTGTCGTTGCAGAACGCCTAGGCCCCTTCTGCCCTGTCGGCAACCTTTGATCCAGCTTAAGGAGGAGGTAGGTTACTTCTCTCTACGCACAACTAGAGTACAATTGAATATCGCCAACAGAAGACCCAAAACCAGGAGATCCTCCCATGACGGAGCGAGAGGCAGAGCAGGCGATGCGATGGTATCGGGTTGATTTGCACATCCACACGCCTGCCTCTGAGGACTACGTGGAGAAGGATGTGACCTACCTGGACATCCTTCGAGAGGCAGAGCGTCGTGGCCTGGATGTCATAGCGATCACAGACCACAACACCATTGCCGGCTACGAGGCAATCTTCGACGAGATCGAGTTTTTGGAGCGGCTGGAAGCGCGCCACCGGCTGAATGAGCAGGAACAAGCAGAGCTAAATGAATATCGCAGGCTGCTTTCCAAGATCACCGTTCTACCGGGTTTTGAGCTCACCACCAGCTTCGGCTCGCACGTGCTGGGGATTTTCTCCCCCAAGATGCACGACTGCATCGCGCGCATCAAGGCGATCCTGAACGAGCTCGGCGTTCCTTACGACAAGATCCCGCTGGGCACCACCTCGGTGCCGGGCACCAAGGGCTTCCTAGAGGCCTACAAGATCATCAACGAGGCCGGCGGCCTGGTGATTGCCGCGCATATCAACACGCCCACCGGCGTGCTGGCCTTGGTGAACAACCTCCCCACCGGCGCGGCGCGCGTGAGCGCCACCCAGAGCCCTTACTTGCACGCGCTGGAGTTCGCCGGTTTCCACAGCACCCACCTCCAGGGGTTCGCCAACCCGCGCTGGTACGACGGCACCAACCTGGGCTACGAGCGGCGGATGCACTGCATCCAGGGCTCCGACGCGCACCGCCTGGTGCAGGATCCCACCGCCCAGACGCGACGCTGGGGCATAGGCGACCGCCCCACCGAGCTCCTGCTGCCTGAGCCCACCTTCGAGGCCATCCTCGACCTCTTCCGCAGCAGCGACTTCCATCGGGTGCGGGTGCCCTACGTCACCGATGTGGCGCAGTACAACCGCATCATGGACGCCCGCACGGCCGGCCCCTCCAACCGCCATATCCTCTGCCCACGTTGCTCGGGCAACCTGCTGGAGATGTCTCGCCACGTGGTGGCCCTGGCCAACAGCGGGGGCGGCGTCATCTATGTCGGGCTGGACCCCGACCCCAATGCGCCGGTGGTGGGCGTGCCCGATGCCGTTGCCGACACCCGCGCCTTTCAGGCCGCCGTCAGCGAGACGGTCTTCCCTCCGCCGGAGTGGTCGGTGGACATCGTCAAGTTCGAGGGCCACGACATCGTCCAGATCGAGGTGCAGGACGCGCCCCGCAAGCCGTGCTACCTGGTGGAGGAGGGCACCAAGTCCATCTACGTGCGCCGCAACGGCGAGACCTGCCTGGCCACCCACGCCGACATCGTGGAGATGATCCACGCCGAGGAGGAGTTCGCGGCCGTCGCCCCGCCGGGCAGCGCACCGGGCCGCCTATTGATGCCGGGCGTCGAGCAGCCCAAGTCCGGCGTGGAGATCGTGGGCCAGACCTTGCGCGGGGACGTGGAGTACTTCCGGGTGGTGGACCTGCGTACCAACCGCGAGAGCCACGCCTCCGAGCAAACCGCCACCTCGGTGTGGCTGTACGCCATCAAGACCTATCTCAGCATCCGCCACCGCCTGCAAGACCTCAACCAGCTGGCGCGCTGGCAGGGACAGCTTGGCCTGTGGCGCATCTACCGCGAGAACGAGTACTACGACCAGCGCGGCCGGGTGAAGTGCGACCTGCTCTTCCGCGACGAGCAGGGCAAGGTGCAGCGCATCTTCTTCGCCGTGGCCGTGGGCTGGGTGAGCTCTGCCTGGGACCCCCTGTTCGAGGTGGAGCCGCCTCTGGGGGGCGTGGTGGAGACGACGCCGTCCAACCAGCGGGTGCGCTGGCGGGGGAACATGGGCGTGGAGGCGCTCTACCGCACTCCCCAGGGCCTGATGTGCAACCTGGTGTTCCGCAACCGCCACGGCAAGGACACCTACTATCGCCAGGTCCCCTGCGCCACGCTGCCGCCGGAGTGGGCGAAGCTGCTGACCGTTGAGCTGCCTCGCTCCGGCCTGGAGGTGGTGGAGGTGCACGAGAACGGCTCGGATCCCCTGTACAAGTTCCACAACCTGGGCAACCAGCACGTGGAGAGCCGCCTCTGGACCCCGGAGATGCTCAAGGACGGCAGCCTGCGCCACTATGCCCTGCGCATGCACATAGACAAGGACCGGCCGCTGGACGACAGCCAGGTGACTTGGTTGGGCAACCTGGGCGCGCTGCGCCGCTCCTACACCACCGTGGACCTCGTCTACCGCGATCTCCAGGGCAAGGACCACATCTACTACGGCGCGCGCTGGGCTGACCTCTCCGGCGAGTGGCTGCAGCTCATGGAGGAGTAAGCCGGCCGCGCCGGCCGCGCCACCGGCTGTTGTTAGCCAGCCCTTTGCCCCTCCAATCCAGCGGGATACGACGCATTTCGTTCAGCCAGAAGGGTTGGCTAGTCGGCGTTTGCGGTGATGGCGTTGCCTCGCTGCGCTTTGCTCGCCCCAGTTCACACGTAGGCCGTTCTCATCACGAGGCCTCCTGCTGATGCAGGAGGCCTCTGTCGTATGGGCGGCTATCGGGCAGCGGCGCCGGTCAGACCTCGATGTCGGCCACCGAGTTGACGATGCGCGTGGGCTGGTAGGGGTAGCGGCGCACATCCTCTCGGCGGGTGACCCCCGTCAACACCAGGATAGTCTCCATGCCCGTCTGGATGCCGCCGATGATGTCGGTGTCCATGCGGTCGCCCACCATGATGGTGTCCTCGGAGTGGACGTTCAGGTAGTTGAGCGCGGTGCGCATCATCAGCGGATTGGGCTTGCCCACGAAGAAGGGGCTGAAGCCGCTGGCCTTCTCGATCAAGGCCGCCATGGCGCCGCACGCGGGCACGATCCCGCCCTCCCCCGGCCCCGACGGGTCGGGGTTGGTGGCGATGAAGTGCGCCCCCGCGGCCACCAGCCGGATGGCCTTGGTGATCATCTCCAGGTTGTAGGCGTGGGTCTCTCCCAACACCACGTAGTCGGGGTTGATGTCGGTGATCACATAGCCCACCTCGTGCAGCGCGCTGGTGAGCCCGCTTTCGCCGATGACGAACGCGGTGCCTTGCGGCTTTTGCCAGGCCAGGAAGCGCGCCGTGGCCATGGCCGGGGTGAAGATGCGATCGGCGGGGATGTCCAGCCCCAGGTTCTGCAGACGGTGAGCGAGGTCGCCGGGGGCGTAGAGGGGGTTGTTGGTGAGCACCAGGAACTTCACCCCGGCAGCCTGTAGCCGCTCGATGAACTGCCGCGCGCCGGGGATGGCCTTGCGGCCGGCCACCAGCACGCCGTCCATGTCAATCAAAAAGTTCTTGCGAGTTTCCATAAGCGTCGGTTGTCCTCTGTTGTACACGTGCGGGCTAGCTTAGAGGCTACGAGCCGTCCTGCTGTGCGGGTCGAACGGCAGCCTCGGACCGGCGAGCCCTGAGCTGCAGCCGCGGCCCGTCCGGCGTGTCCTGCACCTCCCAGCCCAAGGCCTCGATCTGGCGGCGCAGCGCGTCGGCCTGGGCCCAGTCGCGCCGTTGGCGCGCGGCCTGGCGCTGCTCCAGCAGAGCCTGAACTGGCGCCGGGATCGGCGGCGGAGAGGGTTCCGCCGCCTGCTGGGCAACCTCCAGGGCCGCCTGCCACACCGCCGCCGGCAGGCCGGCCGAGGGCTCCGGCAGGCGCAACGGGCCCAGCAGGGCCAGGTCGAAAGGGCGCCCTCGGGCCACTACGTGCTCCTCGTCGCCGCGCAGCACCGTCACCTGGCCGCTGCCCACCACCTCGCCATGGCCGGCGGCCAGATCAAGGATCAGCGCGGTCTGCTCGTCAATGCCTACTACGGTCACCTCCGGCGGCAGGCTGCGCCGGAGCCACTCAAAGCGCTCCCGGCCCATAAAACAGCGGCTGGTGTCCAGCTCCTGGCCGCCGTCGGTGTTGTTCCAGTGGGGCACAAACACCAGGGAAAGGCCGAAGGCCGCAAAGAGGTCTAGGCCTGGCTTCCAGTGGGGGTCCTCGCCGACCTTGTAGATTTCGTACACCGGCAGGGCGAGAGCGCCGGCCGCGATGGTAGCCGCGCTGGCCAACACCAGCCCGGCGCCCAGCCGGTGTCGCGCGACCACTGCATACCACACTGCGCTGTCCCGCAGCTGGCGCACGGCGTAGGTCGGGCTGCCGGGGCCCAGGAAGATCACGTCGGCCTGCAGCACCGCCTGCGCCAGGGCCGGATCGTCGGGGCTGTAGGGGGTGCCGCGGCGCCGCGCCGGCACCACGGTCACCCGGGGGCGATAGTTCTGCAGCCGCTCCCGGAGGAAGTCGGCGATGCGGCCGGCCACTCGCGGCGAGTTGAGCTCGAAGCCGGCCGGCGTC
>JANWYQ010000197.1 GCA_025055015.1 Caldilineales bacterium | reverse complement strand
CTGGAGATGACCATCAGCTTCCTGCCCGGCAGCCAGGATCCGACCTACTTCCTCTACCCCTTCAGCCTGTACCCGAGCCACCAGGTGCTGTCCGATGGCCGCAAGCTGGCTGAGGTGCCGGCCGAGGAGTGGGCCACCCTGCCCGAGATCGCCGAGACGCCGCTGTCCTTCGGTCCCTACTATGTGACCGAGTGGGTCAAGGGCGAGCGGCTGGTCCTGGCCAAGAACCCCTACTACGCCGGCGAGGTGGCGACGCCCAACGTGGTCTTCGTCTTCCTGGCGGACACCAACCAGGCCGTGGCCCAGCTGATCAACGGCGACGTGGACTACCTGGAGAAGGCCACCCTGGGCGCGGGCGCCGAGGTCCAGACTGTGATCGAGGCGGCCAAGTCCACCGGCAAGGTGAAGTACGACATCAGCCCCTCCCCGACGTGGGAGCACATTGACATCAACCTGTTCACCAAGTAAACTGGGCTGGCGGCCGGACGATAGCCGCAGCCGGTGACCCTTGGGCCGGATGACCGGAACGGGCGGGCACGTCCGCTGGGATGGGCCCGCCCGTTTGCATACATATCTCGAGACAGTTGACAACAGTCCCCTGCCGCCCGTGGCTTCGGCCAACAGGCGTTAGGTCCTTGGTTTAGAGTATGGTTCTAGACTGCGCCCAGGCAGGCGCTGGGGGTTGCTCACGCTGCCCTTCGCCGGAGGCTGCTGATGACGAACTACCTGATTCGACGCATCATCCAGATGGCCATCGTGGTCTTCCTCGCCGCCCTTTTCACCTACTTCTTGTTCAACATTTCGCCGGGCGGGCCCCTGGCCGGCATCCAACAACAGCAGCGGCGGCTGACGCGGGAGGACCTGGCTCGGCTGCGCGCGCAGTACGACCTGGACTTCTACTGGCCCTTCCGCTTCACCCGTTGGCTGATCGGTGTGCCCAACGGTCCCATCGTCATCGGCGGGCGAGAGATCTTCAGCAACGTGCCGGTCGGCTGCTATCTGCCGCGCGATCAGCAGGTGGTTATCCGGGATGGTGAGCGGGTGGTGATTCCGGCCGGCTGCGACCGCTATGTCTATCTGCGCGACATCCCGGAGCTACACCCGGCGGTGAAGTCCAGCCGCGGCATCCTGCGGGGGGACTTCGGCCGTTCCACGGTGGTGCGCGCCGGCCGTCCGGTGTGGGATGAGCTGATGTCGCGGCTGCCGGCCACCCTAGAGCTGATGATCACCGCCACGCTCCTCTCCTTCGCCTTCGGCATCCCCATCGGCATCTACAGCGCGGTCAAGCAGTACTCGCGCTTTGACTATTTCTTCACCACCATGTCCTTCATCGGGTCGGCCATGCCCACCTTCTTCTTCGGCCTGCTGCTGATCCTCATCTTCTCCGTGATGCCCAACCTGCTGCAGGACCAGTTCCCGTGGCTCCCCAAGCTGCCGCCGGGCGCGCGCGTCTCGGTGCGGCCCTACGAGGTGGCGTCCTGGCTGCCAAGAGTGCAGCCGGGCACCCCGCTAGACCGTTTTCTGCACCTGATCATGCCCGTGGGCGTGTTGACCTTCTTCTACATGGCCACCTGGAGCCGCTTTGTGCGCTCCTCCATGCTGGAGGTCATGCGCCAGGACTACGTGCGCACGGCGCGCGCCAAGGGGCTCACCGAGAAGGTGGTCATCGTCAAGCACGCCCTGCGCAACGCGCTGATCCCCTTCGTCACGGTGGCCGTGCTGACCATTCCCGGCTTCTTCTCCGGCGCCATCATCACCGAGACCGTCTTCGCGTGGCCGGGCATGGGACGCCTCTACTACGATGCCCTCACCCGCAGCGACTGGCCCATTGCGCTGGCCTTCATCTTCATCACGGCAGTGTTGACGGTGATCGCCACCCTCCTAGGCGACATCCTGTACACGGTGGTGGACCCGCGCATCAAGTACACGTAGGCCGGCGCAAGCCCTGTTCATCCCATCGGGACCCCCTCGGAGCATAGGTTATGACAACTGTTGCGCAGCCCGTCTTCACCAGAGAGGGAGCCAGAGAGGCGAAATCGGAGAGCCAGTTCCAGATCGTCATGCGCCGGTTCCGCCGCCACCGGCTGGCCATGATCTCCCTTGTCCTGGTCACCCTGATCTTCATCCTCTCCCTGCTCGCGCCCGTCATCGCCCCCTTCGAGCGGGACGCTATTGACATCTCCAGCCCGGCGCGGCCTGCGCCGCCCGGCACCCGCAGCGCGGACGGCCGCGTCCACTACCTGGGCATTGACCATCTCGGCCGCGACCTTTATACCCGCGTGCTGTACGCGGCGCGCGTCTCCATGAGCATCGCCATCCTGGTGGTGCTCATCTCGGAGACCTTCGGCGCGCTCTTGGGCGCCATCGCCGGCTACTACGGCGGCTGGACGGACACCATCATCTCCCGGGTGATTGAGTTCATGCTGACGATCCCCACCCTCCCCCTCTTGCTGATCATCTCGGCCATCCTGCTGCGCCGAGACGTAATCCTGCCCCTGCCCGACTTTCTGAACCGCTTCTTGAGCGCGCTGCTTTTGGCTCCCCCCCGGGAGGCGCAGAAGGTCGTGGTGCTGGTGCTGGTGCTGGTCATCTTCGGCTGGCTGGGCGCTGCTCGTCTGATGCGCGGCATGGCCCTCTCCCTCAGCAAGCAGGACTTCGTGGAGGCTCTGCGCGCAGCCGGCGCATCCGACGCTCGCATCATCTTTCGGCACATCGTGCCCAACGGCCTGGCGCCCATTTTGGTCAACGCTAGCCTGGCCCTGGGCGGTGTGATCGTCACGGAGTCGGCCCTGAGCTTCCTGGGGTTGGGGGTGCAGGACCCGACGCCCACCTGGGGCAACATGCTGTCCACCTCCCAGAGCTACATGTTCCAGCACCCGTGGCTGCCCTTGGTGCCCGGCGTCTTCCTGGTGATCGTGTCCATCGGCTTCAACTTCATCGGCGACGGACTGCGCGACGCGCTGGACCCGCGCTTGAAACGGTAACCACCTATGAGCGAGACCACGACCAACGGCACCGAGCCGAAGCCCCTGCTGCGGGTGAAAGGGCTCAAGACCTACTTCTTCACCGAGGACGGCGTCGTCCAGGCCGTCAACGGCGTGGACTTCACCATCCCCGAGGGCAAGGTGATGGGCCTGGTGGGCGAGTCGGGCTGCGGCAAGAGCGTCACCTCCCTGTCCATCATGCGCCTGCTGGGCGGCTCGGGCAAGATCGTCGCCGGCGAGGTGTGGCTGCGCGACAAGAACCTGGTGGAGCTGCCGGAGGAGGAGATGGTGAAGCTGCGCGGGGGCGCGCTGTCCATGATCTTCCAGCAGCCCACCAGCTGCCTCAACCCCATCTTCCGCATCGGCGACCAAGTGGCGGAGGTGCTGATCCACCACCAAAAGCTGAGCAAGGAGGAGGCGTGGAAACGGGCCGTGGAGATGCTGGCCCGCGTCGGCATCCCCGACGCCGAGCGCCGCGCCAAGGCCTTCCCCCACGAGATCTCCGGCGGCCAAGCCCAGCGCGTCATGATCGCCATGGCCCTGGCCTGCCTGCCCGACCTGCTGATTGCCGACGAGCCCACCACGGCGCTGGACGTGACCATCCAGGCGCAGATCCTGGACCTGATGCGGCGCATGCAGAAGGAGCTGGGCACCACCATCCTGCTCATCACCCACGACCTGGGCGTCATCGCCGACATGTGCGACTCGGTGGCGGTGATGTACGCCGGCCTGATCGTCGAGTACGCTGACGTCAACACCCTCTTCGAGAACCCCTTGCACCCGTACACCGAGGGCTTGATGGCGGCCATCCCAGTGCTGGGCGAGGTGCGAGAGACCTTGGCGGTGATCCCCGGCACCGTGCCCGACCTGATCAACCTGCCGCCGGGCTGCAAGTTCTCCCCCCGCTGCCCCTACGTTAAGGAAATCTGCACCAAGGAGGACCCGGTGCTGGTGGAGGTGGAGCCCAACCACCAGGTGCGCTGTTGGATGCGCCACCCCGACACTAAGGAGCTGTGGGCCGGTGTCCAGCGCACCGACTGGCAGTTCATCGGCGACGAGGTCTTCGTCCAGCCTGAGCCTGTAGCCGCTACAGCAGGAGGCGACTGATGGCCATTGATGTCAACCGGTCCCAGAAGGACCTCCTGGTGGTCGAGGATCTGAAGAAGTACTTCCCCGTGCGCTCTGGCCTGCTGCAGCGGGTGACGGCCTGGGTCAAAGCGGTGGACGGGGTGAGCTTCACCATCCGCGAGGGCGAGACCTTCGGCCTGGTGGGGGAGTCGGGCTGCGGCAAGACCACCGTCGGCCGCACCATCCTGCGTCTGATCCCGCCCACGGGCGGCAACGTCTATTTCGACGGCGAGGAGATCTTCAAGATGGGGCGCCGCGAGTTCAAGGCCATGCGGCGCAACATGCAGATCGTCTTCCAGGACCCCTACTCCTCGCTGGACCCCCGCATGCCGGTGGGCGAGATCATCGCTGAGGGCATGGCCATCCACGGCATCGGCACCAAGCAGGAGCGGGCCGAGATCATCGCCCAGCTCTTGCAGAAGGTGGGCATGAACCCCTACCACGCGCGGCGCTACCCCCACGAGTTCTCCGGCGGCCAGCGCCAGCGCATCGGCATCGCCCGCGCTCTCGCCCTGCAGCCCAAGTTCATCGTGTGCGACGAGCCAGTGTCGGCCTTGGACGTGTCGGTGCAGTCGGCGGTGCTCAACCTGCTGCGCAGCCTGCAGCGGGAGTTCGGCCTGACCTACCTGTTCATCGCGCACAACCTGAGCGTGGTGGAGCACATCAGCGACCGCGTGGGGGTGATGTACCTGGGCAAGATGGTGGAGGTGGCGGACCGCGAGACCCTCTTCCGCAACCCCCTGCATCCCTACACGCAGGCCTTGATGTCGGCCATCCCCATCCCTGACCCCAAAGCCAAACGGGAGCGCATCGTGCTCACCGGGGACGTGCCGTCGCCGCTGAACCCGCCCAAGGGCTGCCGCTTCCACCCCCGCTGCCCGCGCGTCATGGACGTGTGCAAGGAGGTGGAGCCGGTCTTCGAGCAGAAACACCCCGACCACTGGGTAGCCTGTCACCTGTACTCCCCCAGCGAGGCCACCTTCCAGCCCCCGGCCGTGCCCCAACCACAGCCCATCACCCTTTCCTAAACGCTCTGTAGCGCAACTCCGGTGGAGTTGCGCTACTTTTTCATCTTGGTGCAATTCGTGTCATTCGTGGCCCGGCCTGCCCATCGGGGAATGCGCAGCGCGCCGCCCTCCAACCTCTGCCCTCCGACCTCTGACTTCTGCCCCCTGCCCCCTGCCCCTACTCCGGCCCGGAGATACCCCCCACCCGGTGGCCGTCCCAGGACGCCTCGTCCTCGCGCGGCTCGATGTGGATGGTGACGTAGGTGTTGCTCAGCCGCTCCTCGATGCGGCGGTCAATCTCCTCGGCCAGGTCGTGGGCCTCCTGCACAGTGGTCTTGCCCGGCAGCAGGAGGTGGAAGTCAATGAAGCGCCGCGCGCCCGCCTTGCGCGAGCGCAGACCGTGGTAGGGCGTGTCCGGCCCCGCCACGTCGGCGATGGCTTGCTGGATCTCGGCCACCTCCTCCGCCGGCAGGGCGTAGTCCATAAGGCCCTGTACCGACCGCCGGATGAGGCCCACCCCCATCCACACGATGTTCAGCGCCACTGCGATGGCGATCAGGGGGTCGAGCCACAGCCACCCCGTGAGACCAACCAACCCCACGCCCACCACTACTCCGACCGACGTCCACACGTCGGTCATCAGGTGGTGTGCGTCCGCCTCCACCGCAATGCTGTCGTGCTTCTTGGCCACCCGCAGCATCACCTGGGCCACCGCTAGGTTCACACCGGAGGCGGCCAGAGCAATACCGGCGCCCAGGCCCAGGCGCTCTAGCGGCTCAGGGCTCAACAGGCGCTGCACCGCGGCGTAGATGATGGTACCGGCTGCCACCAGGATCAGCGTGCCCTCGGCGCCGCTGGAGAAGTACTGCACCTTGTCGTGGCCGTAGGTGTGCTCCTCGTCGGGCGGGCGGTCGCTGATGGCCACGGCGCCATAGGCCAGGAGCGCCGTGGCCAGGTTCACCAGCGACTCCGCTGCGTCCGACAACAGGCCCACAGAGCCGGTGACGAAGTAGGCGGCGAACTTCAGGGCCATAGTGATCAGGCTAGCGGCGATGGACAACAGCATCACCCGCCGGGTGGCTGAGAGAACCTCGCGGCCGCCGCGGTGAAGGGACACGTCAACTGAGTGGTCTGAAGGCATAGGGTGCTGAAAGCGCAAGCTTGAACACGGCAACGGTGGCCTGTGGCCCCCGGCCATCGGAAAGCGTCCGGCTTGCGGGCCTGTTGATCTGCCGCTCAGCCGCCTGGTGGGAAGCTGGCAGGAGGACACAGGCATTATAGCAAGCCCCGGCCGGGTCCCAAAACTTCGCTGCTTCCTCGGCGGGCTGGAGCTGCCTCCTGTGCTTTGATCGCCCCTCGTGATCAGGTATAATGGCGCTATGTCCGTAGTGACTGCCCTTCAGGCCCTGCGTAGCGATCCCGAGTTCATGGCCCATGTCACCGCCTGGCGCTGCCTTCCTACGCAGCCTGCGCGCTCCGGGCCTTTGCCCGACAACCTCCACCCAGGCTTGGTCGAGGCCCTGCGACAGCGCGGCGTCGAACGCCTCTACGCTCATCAGGCAGCGGCCTGGGAGGCGGCTCAACGGGGCGAGCACGTAGCCGTGGTCACCGCCTCCGCCAGCGGCAAGACCTTGGCCTACAACTTGCCGGTGCTCCACGCTCTCCTCAACGACCCCGCCGCCTGCGCCCTCTACCTCTTCCCCACTAAGGCCCTTGCCCAGGACCAGCTTGCGGAGCTCCGCATACTCCAGCTGACCATTGACCATTGGCCATCGCCCTCTGACCATCGGCCATTGGCCATTGACCATCGGCCATTGACCATTGACCATTCCCACTGGGCTACAGCCGCCTCCCTTGCGCCGGCCGTCTACGACGGCGACACCCCCGCGTCCCAGCGTAGCCGCATTCGCAGCCAAGCGCGGCTGGTGCTCACCAACCCCGACATGCTGCACGTGGGCATCCTGCCCCACCATCCTCGCTGGGCTCGCTTCCTAGCTCACCTGCGTTTCGTGGTGTTGGACGAGATGCACGCCTATCGGGGGGTGTTCGGGAGCCACGTGGCCAACGTGCTGCGCCGGCTGCGCCGCCTCTGTCGCTTCTACGGCGCCCGCGAGCCGCAGTTCCTCTGCGCCTCGGCTACCGTCGCCAACCCCCACGAGCTCGCCGAGCGGCTGATCGAGGCGCCCGTCACGGTGATCGCCGACGACGGCTCCCCCAAGGGCGAGCGCCACATCGTGTTCTACAACCCGCCCCTAGTGGACCGCGCGCTGGGCCTCCGCCGCTCCAGCGCGTGGGAGGCCGAGCGCCTGGCCGAGCGCCTGCTGGCCGAAGACGTGCAGACCGTGGTCTTTGCCCGCTCGCGCCTGGCCGTGGAGCTCCTGCTCACCTCCCTGCGGGAGCGGACGACAGGCGAGGGCATAGGGAGAGAAGGGACAAAAGGGAAAGTAGGGAAACAAGGGCGAGAAGGGAACGCGGACGCCCCTTTCCCGCCCTCTATCGCCGGCTACCGCAGCGGCTACCTGCCGTCCGAGCGCCGGGCCGTCGAGGCAGGGCTACGTTCGGGCGCCGTGCGGGCCGTGGTAGCCACCAATGCCCTAGAGCTAGGGGTGAACATCGGCGGGCTGGACGCAGCGATCCTAACCGGCTTTCCCGGCACCGTGGCCAGCACTTGGCAGCAAATGGGCCGCGCCGGCCGGCGCAACGCCGTCTCCCTGGCCGTGCTGATCGCCTCCGCTGGCCCCCTGGACCAGTACATCGTCCGCCACCCCGACTACTTCTTTGGCCGCAGCCCGGAACACGCGCTGATCAATCCCGACAACCTGGCCATCCTCAGCAGCCATCTCGCCTGCGCAGCCTTCGAGCTGCCCTTCCGCCGAGGGGAGCGCTTCGGCCGGGTGGACTTCACCGAGGAGGTGCTGGCCTTCCTAGCCGAGAGCGGCCAGGTGCAGCAGCACGCCGGCGACTGGTTCTGGATGGGCCCCGACCAACCCGCTCAGCGCGTCAGCCTGCGCACCGCCTCGCCCGACAACGTGGTGATCCACGCGATGGGGGAAGGGGAGCAGCACACCCACGTCGTCGGCGAGCTGGAGCGCAGCGCTGCGCCCATGCTGCTCTACGAAGGCGCCGTCTACCTCCACGGCGGCGACAGCTATCTGGTGGAACGGCTGGACTGGGAAAACGGCCACGCCTGGGTCCGGCCGGCCGCCGTGGACTACTACACGGTGGCTAGCGGCAGCCAGCGCGTGCAGGTGCTCAACGTCTCTGAACAGCGCGAGCGAGGCGGACTGCAGTGGGCCTATGGCGCTGTGCACGTGGTCAGCCGCTACACTGCCTACCGCAAGATCAAGCGGCATACCCACGAGACCCTGGGCTACGGCGCCATTGACCTGCCCGAGCAGGTGCTGGACACGGACGCCTACTGGATCGCCTTCGCCGAGAGCCTTCTGGAGCCGCTGCGCGCGGCCGGCCGGTGGCGCAGCGACCCCAACGACTACGGCCCGAACTGGCCTCAGCAGCGGGACGCCGCCCGCGCGCGCGATGGCTACCGGTGCACCCTGTGCGGCGCGGCCGAGCGCCCCGGCCGCCAACACGACGTGCACCACAAGCGCGCCTTCCGCTCCTTCGGCTACATCCCCGGCCGCAACGACGCCTACCTGGAGGCCAACCGGCTGGACAACCTAGTTACTCTGTGCCGCCCGTGCCACCAGGCGGTGGAGCGGGGCCAGCGGCTGCGCACCGGCCTGGGCGGCCTGGCCTACGCCCTGGGCCACGTCGCGCCCTTGCGCCTGATGTGCGATCCGTCCGACCTGGGCGTGGTCAGCGAGGCCAGCGCGTCCGGGAGCGGGCTGCCCACCGTCACCGTCTACGAGAAGGCGCCGGCAGGCATCGGCTTCAGCCGGCGCCTGTTCGAGCTGAGCGACGAGCTGCTGGTAGACGTGGCTGACTTGATCGCCGCCTGCCCGTGCACCGCCAGCTGCCCGGCCTGTGTGGGGCCGGCGCCGGAGCATCAGGAGAGCGAGCTGGACCCAAAGGCGCTGACTTTGGCCCTGGTACGAGCATGCCTAGCCACCGGACCGGCTTCCCTTGCCGAATCGGTTGACCCGGCCTATAATCCTTAAGATATCGGAGGCGACCACAGAGCCTTTCGAGGGGCGCCTCATTCGGCGCCGACCTTGTGCAATCAGGTCGTCTCCAGGAGGCATCATCGTGGCAGACATTTTTGAAAAGGCATTCAAGTACACCGCAGCGAAGGAGCTGCAAGCCACCGGCTACTACCCCTATTTCATCGCCCTGGACGGCAACGAGGGCACCGAGGCGCTCTACCGCGGCCGCCGGCTGCTCATGTTCGGCTCCAACAACTACCTGGGCCTCACCACCCATCCCAAGGTGCGCCAGGCGGCCATTGACGCCATCCGCCAGTACGGCACCAGCTGCACCGGCTCCCGCTTCCTCAACGGAACGCTGCGCCTTCACGAGCAGCTGGAGGAGGAGCTGGCCGACTGGGTGGGCAAGCCCGCTGCCCTGGTCTTCAGCACCGGCTACCAGACCAACCTGGGCACCATCAGCGCGCTGGTGGGCCGCCGCGACTACGCCGTGCTGGACAAGGAGGACCACGCCTGCATCGTGGACGGCGCGCAGCTCTCCTACGGCGAGATGAAGCGCTTCCGCCACAACGACGTGGCCGACCTGGAGCGGGTGCTGGCCAGCCTACCGGAGGAGGCCGGCAAGCTGGTGGTGGTGGACGGCCTCTTCAGCATGGAGGGTGACATCGCCCCCCTGCCGGAGATGATCCCCGTGGTGAAGCGCTACGGCGCGCGGCTGATGGTGGACGACGCCCACGCCATGGGCGTGCTGGGCGGCGGCCGCGGCACGGCCGCCCACTTCGGCGTCACCGACGGCGTGGATTTGATTATGTCTACCTTCAGCAAGTCCTTCGCTAGCCTGGGCGGCTTCATCGCCGGCGATCCCGACGTCATCGGCTACATCAAGCACCACGGCCGGTCGCTGATCTTCAGCGCCAGCATCCCCCCCAGCAACGCCGCTGCAGCCCTGGCTGCCTTGGAGGTCATGCGCACCGAGCCGGAGCGCATCCAGCGGGTGAACGACAACGCCGCCTACATGCGTCGGGAGCTGAAGCGCCTAGGCTTCGACACGGGCAACAGCTGCACCCCCGTGGTGCCCATCATCATCGGCGAGGACCAGCTCTGCTTCTACGTGTGGCGCCAGCTCTTCGACGCCGGCCTCTTCGTCAACCCGGTGATCAGCCCCGCGGTGCCGAAGGGTCGCGCCCTGTTGCGCACCAGCTATATGGCCACCCACACCCAGGAGCAGCTCGACCGCGCCCTGGCCATCTACGAGAAGGTGGGCAAGGCTGTGGGTCTCATTCAGTGATCGGTGATCGGTAATCGGTGATCGGCGCCTCCGTCCGCCGCCGATCACCCTTTCTGTACCGTCGCCGATCACCGGTCCCTTAGCATGGAAAGCCTCCAACTCCGCCAGCGCGAGTATCTCCTGCAGATCAGCCGGGCGATGACCGCCCAGCTCGACCTGCCCTCGCTGCTGCGCCTAATCCTGAACGCGGCGGTGGAGATGTTAGGCGGCGAGGTGGGGATGATCGTGCTGCGCCAAGCCGATGGCCGGCTGGCTCCTCAAGCGGTCTACGGCATTCCCAAGTCGCGGCTGGCCCGGCTGGCGCCGCTGCTGGCGGAGATGGCCCCCTTGGCGGAGAGCCGCTGGGCGCTGCCGGAGGTCTCCCTGCCCCTCTTCTCCCGGGCGGTGGGTGTGCCGTTGCGTCAGGTGGTGCACCTGCCTCTGCACATCGGCGACGAGTCCCTGGGCGCCATCTACGTCTTCCGCAGCGGCGGGGCGGCCTTCGGCGCCAACGAGCGCCAGGTGCTGCAGAGCTTCGCCGACCAGGCGGCCATCGCGGTGCGCAATGCCCGGCTGTACGAGGAGGTGGTGACGGAGAAGCGCCAGCTGGACGCCATCATCGAGAACAGCGCCCACGGCGTGCTAATCCTGACCCCCGACCGCCGCATCCAGGTGATCAACCGCGCCCTGTCGGCTATGACCGGCTGGCCCGCCGAGGAGGCCACCGGCCAGCCCTGTTGGAAGGTGTTGGCCCTGGAGCACCCTCCGAACCAGCCCGACCCCTGCGCGGCCGACGGCCTGGACGTGGAGCTGCCCCCCGGCCGCTCTATCACCGTGGAGGGAGAGCTGACGCGGCCCGGCGGCTCTCGCCTCACCCTGCGCGCCACCTACACCCCGCTCTACGACGACGACGGCGTCCTGCAGCATATCATCGTCAACGTGGTGGACATCACCCGCTTCCGCGAGGCGGAGCGCATGAAGTCCACCTTTATCAGCGTCATCTCCCACGAGCTCAAGACGCCGGTGGCGCTGATCAAGGGCTACGCCAGCACCCTCCGCCGCGCGGACGCCACGTGGGACCCGGAGACGCTGCGGGATGGCCTGGCCGTGATCGAGGAGGAGGCCGACCGCCTCAACGCGCTGATTGACAACCTGCTGGACGCCAGCCGCATCCAGGCCGGCGCGCTGAAGCTGGAGATGGGCGACGTGGACCTGCCGCGGCTGGCGCAGAAGGTAGTGCAGGGCTTCAGCACGCAGACCGACATCCACCGCTTCGAGCTGGACTTCCCGGCCGACTTGCCCCCCGTGCTGGGCGACGAGACGCGGCTGCGCCAGGTGCTGGACAACCTGGTGAGCAACGCCATCAAGTACTCGCCCAACGGCGGCGTGGTGCGCATCGGCGCTTGGGCTGACGGCAACGAGGTTACGGTCTACGTGGCGGACCAGGGGATCGGCATCCCGCTGGACGAGCAGGGCCGCATCTTCGAGAGCTTCTACCGCGTCGACTCCGGGCTGCGAAGGCAGACCAAGGGCACCGGCCTTGGCCTCTACCTGTGCAAGGCCATCGTGGAGGCCCACCGCGGGCACATCTGGGTGCGCAGCGAGCCGGGCAAGGGCTCCACGTTCTTCTTCACCCTGCCCGTTGCCGGCAGGCGGGAGTGAGGGCTGCGGTGCGGTTGAGAGCCGGAGCGGTCGTCCGCCCGTAGAAGGCCCCGCCCGATACCCGCGGAGGCAGGCGCCCCCAGGCGCCGGCCGCAGGCCATGGACCCGCTGCCGCGGAGGCAGGCGCCCCCAGGCGCCGACCGCCGACCCGTGGGCGTGGCGTGCGCACGTGGGCGTGCGCACTCCGCATTTGCGAGGCGCCGGCGTCCGCCTGTGAATTTGCGCAGTCCGCAACACCGCTCACCGTTTACCGTTCACCGTTCACCGTTTACCGTCCATCGTTCACCGTCCACCGTCCCATGCCCCAACGCATCCTGATCGTAGACGACGAGCCCCGCATTCGCCACTTCGTGCGCATGAACCTGCAGCTGGAGGGCTTCGAGGTCATCGAGGCCAGCAACGGCCTGGAGGCCCTGCGCAAGGTGCGCGACGACTTCCCTGACCTGGTGGTGCTGGACGTGGAGATGCCCAAGCTGGACGGCTTTGAGACCCTGGCCGAGATCCGTCGCTTCTCCACCGTCCCCGTCATCATGCTCACCGTGCGCGCCGACGAGGACGACCGCATCAAGGGCCTGGACCTGGGCGCCGACGACTACGTCACCAAGCCCTTCAGCGCGCGCGAGCTGGTCAGCCGCATCAACGCCGTCCTGCGTCGCGTCCAGCTCAGCATGCCGCCCGAGGAGCGCGCCCATCGCTTCCAGATAGACGATCGCCTGACCGTGGACTTCGACCGCCGTGAGGTGCTGGTGAACGGCGAGCCGGTCAAGCTGCGCCCCACGGAGTACAAGCTGCTGCACTACTTCGTCCAGAACCCCGGCCGCATCCTGCCCCACGAGCAAATCTTGTCCAAGGTGTGGGGGCCGGAGTACGTGGACGACAACCAGCTCCTGCGGCTCTACGTCACCTATTTGCGCCAGAAGATCGAGCCCGACCCCTCCAACCCGCGCTACATCTTCAACGAGCGGGGAGTGGGCTATCGCTTCGTGGACTTTCGCCAGCGCTCCGACGGCGCCGATCACCCGTAGCGGAGGAAGAGCCTATGCCCACCTACATCCTGCTCAGCACCTTGACCGACGAGGGGGCCGCCACCCTCAAGTACAAGCCCGACCGCCTCAAGGAAGTCAACGAGGAGCTCAAGGCCTGGGGCGCCGAGGTGAAGGCGCAGTACGCCGTGCTCGGCCCCTACGACTTCGTCAACATCGTGGAGGCGCCCGACAACGCCACTATCGCGCGCATCTCCATCGAGCTCTCCTCGCGCGGCAGCGTGCGCATCCTCACCCTGCCCGCCGTGCCCATTGATGAGTTCATCGAAAGCCTCAAGTAGCATGGAGCTGTGCTCCATCATCCGTCCTTCCCAGCCGCGCGCCACGGTACAGGTCCGCTTCTCCGACGGCCGCATCTTCGAGGGGCCGCCCGGCCACACCCTGGAGGAGTTCGCCTGCGTCGCTAACCCCTACCCCGACGTCACCTACGTGGCCGCCGTGGTGGACGGCGGCTTGGTGGAGTTGACCATGCCGGTCACGCGCGATGTGGAGGTGCGGCTGATCTCCACGGGCGACCAGGACGGCATGCGCATCTATCGGCGTTCCCTGGTCTTCCTGATGGTGGCCGCGGTGCGCCATCTCTTCCCCGGCTGCCGGCTGGACGTACACCACTCCATGACCTTCGGCGGCCTCTTCTGTCACCTGGAGAACCGCCCCCCCTTCTCGGACGAAGAGCTGGCCCTCCTCAAGCGCCACATGCAGGAGCTGGTCGCGCAGAACCTGCCCATTCGGCGCATCGAGATGTCGGCGGCCGAGGCCATTGCCGAGTTTCGCGCCCGCGGAGACGACGAGAAGGCCGAGCTGCTGGCCCAGTCCAACAAGAAACGGGTGGCGCTCTATCAGCTCGGCGACACGCGCGACCACTTCCACGGCTACATGGTGCCCAGCACCGGCTACCTGCGCTGGTTCGACCTGGTGCCCTACAGCGACGGCTTCGTGCTGCACTATCCACGGCGCCATGAGCCCACCGTCCTGCAGCCGTTTGTCGCCTCGCCGCGGCTCGCCCAGGTGTTTGAGGAGTACAACCAGTGGCTGGAGCTGATGGACGTGCGCTCCCTGCCCTCGCTGAACCGCGCCGTGGCCGACGGCCGCATCCGCGAGGTGGTGTTGGTGTCAGAGGCCCTGCACGAACAGCGCATCGCCGCCATCGCCGGCGAAATCGCCCGCCAGCGCGGCCGGGTGCGGCTGGTGCTCATCGCCGGCCCCTCCTCCTCCGGCAAGACCACCTTTGCCCGGCGGCTGGCCGTGCAGCTCCTGGCCAACGGCCTCCACCCGGTGGCCCTCAGCCTGGACAACTGGTTCGTGGACCGGGAGCGCACGCCGGTGGACGAGTTCGGCCAGCACGACTTCGAGGCGCTGGAGGCCATTGACCTGGACCTCTTCAACCGCCACCTGCGCGGCCTCATGGCCGGCCAAGCCGTCACCCTGCCGGAGTACAACTTCCTCACCGGCAAGAGCGAGCCGGGCCAAACCCTGCGCATCTCGCGCGACCACGTGATCCTGGTGGAGGGGATCCACGGCCTCAACCCCAACCTGGTGCCGGCCATCCCCGCAGAACACGTCTACCGCATCTACGTGTCGGCCCTCACCCAGCTCAACCTAGACCGCCACAACCGCGTCTCCACCACCGACACCCGCCTGGTGCGCCGCATCGTGCGCGACGCGGCCCGCCGTGGCTATACCGCGGCCGACACCATCGGCCGGTGGGAGAGCGTAGTACGCGGAGAGTGGCGCTGGATCTTCCCGCACCAGGAGCACGCCGACGTCATGTTCAACTCCGCGCTGGTCTACGAGCTGGCGGTGCTGCGCCCCCTGGCCGAGCCCCTGCTGCTGTGGGTAGAGCCGGGCACGCCGGAGCGGGTCGAGGCGGAGCGGCTGTTGTCCCTGCTGCGCTGGTTCACCCCGTGCCCCACGGACTTGGTGCCCGACAACTCCATCCTGCGCGAGTTCATCGGCGGCTCCATCATGGAGGAGTTCCAGCCCTGGCTGCGCCCCAATCGCCATGCTGGCTCCGAACCGCTTGCCGTTTGAGCGGGGTTCGGCTACAATAGCTCGTGTCCGCCCAAACCCATAGCCTGCCGGTCCGGCGGCTGGCTCGCTACCAGTTTTTCATCGTGCTCCTTCTGGTGCTGATCGCGGTGGTGCGCCCCTCCTGGGGCGTACTCGCGTTAGGCGCAGCGAGCGCCACCTGGCCCTTGCGGCGACTGAGCTGCGGGCGCTGGAACGAGCGCACCGCGCTGGACTGGGCGGTGCTGGCCCTGGCGGCCACCGTGCCCGTGGGCCTGTGGATGTCGGCCGATCGGGCGCTGAGCCTGGTCGAGGCCGGCCGGCTGCTGCTGGGAGTCGGGCTGATGTACGCGCTGGTGAACAGCGTGGCCGTCGGCCTTCCGCTTTGGCCGGCCGCAGCGCTGGTGATAGGAGGCGGCGCAGGGCTGGCCCTCCTCGGCTTGATCGGCGGTGTGCCGCCGGCCGGCCAGGTCCTGCCGCTGCCGGCGTTGCCCCAGCTGCTGCCGTGGCCGCTGGACATGCACGCCAACGTGTTGGCCACGGCCCTGGCCATGTCGCTGCCCTTGGCCGCAGCCTTTGCCCTGTGGCAGGAGCCCGTGGGCCGGCCGCGTTGGACCCGCTGGGCTGCGGCGGCGGCCACGGCCGTGATCCCGGTCGGACTGTTGTTCACCCAGTCGCGCGGCGCCTTCCTCGGCTTGGCGGCGGCCGGCTTGGTGATGGTCGTCCTTCGCTGGCGGTGGTTGGCCCTGCCGGCCCTGGGGCTGGCGGCGGCCGGCGCGCTGGGCTTGCGGCTGGCCGGCGAGCCGCTGGTGCCGCTGCTCACCGCCGGCATCCCCGGCCGCGAGGAAGTGTGGCTGCGGGGCCTAGCGGCGGTGGAGGACTTCCCGCTGACCGGCATCGGCTTGGGCTTGTTCGGCCGCCTGGTGCCGATCCTTTATCCCTTTTACACCCTAGGCGCCGGCCCGGCCGTCCAGCCCAATCACGCCCACAACCTCTATCTGCAAGTGGCGACGGACCTGGGCCTGCCGGGGCTGGTGGCCCTCATTGCCGTCCTGCTGGCCGCGGCGGCGCTGCTGGGCAGGTCCTGGCGCAGCGGCGAGGCGGCGCTCCGGCCCCTGGCGTGGGGCCTGGCCGGCAGCCTGACGGCTGTCGCCGTGCATGGCCTGGTGGACGCCGTGGCCTGGAGCTCCCGGGTCAGTGTGCTCCTGTGGCTGATCCTTGGCCTGGTCGTCGCCTTGCCTCAACCCTCCGTGCAACAGGTGAACGTGAAGTGAGAACTGTGATCCGACTGCTCCCCTTGTTCCTGGCGGCCCTCGGGGTTATGGGGCTGGCCGCGTGCGCAGCGCCCACACCGGTGCCGGCGCCCACCGTCGGCGCTGCCACCGCCACGCCGACCGCACCGCCGCCGACGCAGCTGCCGGCTCCAGGCACGGTCCTGCCCACCCCAACCGTCCAAGCTCCCCCGCCGACCCCGGCCCAGCAGCCCGCGCCGCCGGCTGCCTCGCCCGCGGCCGAACCGCCCTTGATCGGCCAGCCAAACCGGTTGGTCATCCCCAAGATCGCCCTGGACGTGCCCATCGTGGACGTGGGCTGGCGCGTCGAGGAGCGGGGAGACCAGCGCTTCACCGAGTGGGAGACCGCCGAGAACGCGGCCGGCCGCCACATCAACAGCGCCCGGCCCGGCGAACAGGGCAACGTCGTCCTCTCCGGCCACCACAACACCAAAGGCGAGGTCTTCCGCCGCATCAGCGACCTGGAGCTGGCGCCGGGCGACCTGATCTACCTCTACGACCAGACCGGCCGGCGCTTCACCTACGTGGTGGACGAGGTCACCAACCCACCCCTGCTGGAGGTGGGCGCCACGCCGGAGCAGCGCCTGGCCAACGCGCGCTACATCCAACCTACCACGGACGCGCGCGTCACCCTGGTGACCTGTTGGCCCTACTGGACCAACACCCATCGGGTCGTGGTGGTGGGCAAGCTGGTGCCGTAGACACCCCTCATCGCTCCGGCGTCGCCCACCGGCTGGCTGCGCAGGAGCGCCACAGGAAGGACATGGCATGGAACTTCGTCGCTACGGCCAGATCCTGTGGAAGTGGCTCTGGCTTATTCTGCTGGGCACGGCGCTGTCCGGTGGCGTAGCCTACCTGGTCAGCCGCCAGACCACGCCGGTCTACCGCGCCTCCACCCAGATCCTGGTGCAACAGGCCAGCAACCCGGCCGGCCAGGTGTGGCAAGACGTGCTCACCAGCGAGCGGCTGGCCGCCAACTACGCCCGCCTTCTGACCACTCGGCCGGTGTTGGCCCGAGTGGCGGAGCTGGAGCAGATCCCCGCCGTCACCTCCAAGATCATCGTGGACCCGGTGCGGGAGACCCAGATCATCGTCCTCCACGTGGAGGACACCAATCCGGCCATGGCCGCTGCCATCGCCAACCGGCTGCCCCAGGTGTTCATCGAGCTCAACGAGCAGCAACAACAACAGCGCTTCGCCTCCTCCTTGGAGGCGTTCTCGGCCCAGATCGCCAGCGTGCAGCGGGACATCGAGGCTGTCCAGCTCAAGCTGCAGGAGTTCAAGGCGCGCGAGGGCCGCGGGGAGGAGCTGACCACCGCCGAGCAAGCCCAGCGCGCCAGCCTGGAGACCAGCCTGCTGCAGTATCGCAGCTCCCTGGCCGACCTGATGAGCAAGCGGGACGAGATCACGCGCGCCGCCGCCCTGGCGGGCGACAGCATCCGCGTGGTGGAGCCGGCCGAGGTGCCCCTGACCCCCGTGCGGCCGCGGGTGCTGCTGAACACCCTCATCGCCCTGGCCCTGGGCGCGCTGCTGATGGTGGTGGTGGCCTTTCTGATCGAGTACCTGGACGACACGGTCAAGCTGCCCGAGGACGCCGCCCGGGTCACCGGCCTGCCGGCCCTTGGCTCCCTGGTGAAGTACCCGGGCAACGACGGCCGGCGCAAGCTCGTCGCCCTCAACACGCCCCGCTCCGTCCTGGCCGAGGGCTACCGCACCCTGCGCACCAACATCCAGTTCTCCAGCCTGGATCGTCCGTTGCGCACGCTGATGGTCACCAGCGCCAGCCCGGGCGAGGGCAAGAGCACCACCGTGGCCAACCTGGCGGTGGTGATGGCCCAAAGCGGCAAGCGCGCCGTCCTGGTGGACACCGACCTGCGACGGCCGGTGCTGCACGAGATCTTCGGCGTGGCCAACAGCGTGGGGCTGACCACGGCCTTGCTCCAGCCCGCTGGCAGCGACCTCTCGTCCATGCTCCAGCCGACGGGCTGCGAAGGGCTGTGGCTGATGACCAGCGGCCCGCTGCCCCCCAACCCTTCGGAGCTGCTCGGCTCCCAGCGCATGGCCGAGCTGGTGGCGCAGCTCTGCCGGCAGGCGGATATCGTCCTGTTCGACAGCCCGCCCGTGTTGGCCGTCGCCGATGCCGCGGTGCTCTCCCGGCTGGCAGACGGCGTGCTGCTGGTCGTGGAGTCGGCCAAGACGCCCGAGGGCGCCGTACGACGGGCGGCGCAGGAGCTGGCCAGGGCCCAGGCTCCGGTGCTGGGGGTGGTGATCACCCAGCTTTCGCCCAAGCTGGCCGGCTCCAACTTCTACTACTACGACTACTATCGCGTGGATGCCGACGAGGGCGGCGATCGCTCCGACTCCCAGCGCCCCAGCCGGAGCCCTGGTCGGCCGCGGCTGGCCGCCGAGCCGCCGCGACCGACGGCCGCCGGTGGCATCGTGGGCGTCCAGCTCTCAGGGACACCGCCTTCGCACGACGGATAGCGTCCACAATTGGGGTGACCCATGGCCGACGCGCCTACCTATCGCCCGGCCGACGACTCGGGGGCGACTACCGACCCTACCATGCGCCCGGCTTCCCCCCATCGCCCCGTGTGGCGCAGTCGCCGCATGGCTGTGGGGCTGGCGGTGGCTGCCCTCTGTCTGGCCCTGTCCCTGGTCGGCGTGGACCTGCGCGAGGTGGCCGGCATCCTGCGCGAGACCCGGCCGGGCTGGCTGGCGGCTGCCCTGGCCATGGTGGCCGCAGCCACATGGGCCAAAGGGGTGCGTTGGCGGCTCTTGCTCTACCCGGAAGGGGACGGACGACCTCGCCACGGGGACCGGCCCTCCCTGGGGTCCCTGCGCCTGGCCAACATCTGGCTGGCCGGCGCGGCGCTGAACCTGGCCCTGCCCGTCCCGCGCAGCGGCGACGTGGCCCGGGCGTACCTGGCCGGCGAGGCGGGGGGGCTCAGCAAGGCGCAGGCCCTGGGCACGGTGGCGGCCGAGAAGCTGCTGGACATGGCGATGCTGGTGCTCTGCTTCCTGTTGCTGCCGCTGTTGGTGGCGATGCCCGCCGAGCTCACGGCCCGCCTCCCCTCCCTGGTCGCTCTGACCTTGGCCTTTGCGGCTGGCGCAGCCCTCCTGCTCTGGCAGCGGGACCGCTGGCTGAGCCTGGCCCGCTGGGCGTTGAGCCGTTGGCCCTCGCCCTGGAGCCTGCGGCTGGTGGGCAGCCTGGAGCGCGGGGTAGACGGCCTGGACGCGCTGCGCAGCCCCCGCAGCCTCGTGGGCCTGGCCCTGTGGTCTGCCGTGGCCTGGGCTCTGAGCGTGGGCATCAACAACGCGGTGTTCCTGGCCCTGGGGCTCCCCTCCTCGTGGACGGCGAGCCTCTTCGTGCTGGTGGTGCTGCAGGCGGGGGTAGCGCTGCCCTCCACTCCTGGCAAGGTGGGCGTCTTCCAGGTGCTCAGCCGCTGGGCCTTGGTCTTCCTGGGCTACTCAGCCGCGGCCGGCTTGGCCTACGGCATCCTGCTCTACCTGGTGTCGCCGGTGGTGTATATGGTAGCCGGCGCCTTTGCGCTGGCCTTCGAGAGCGGCTGGGGACGTCGTCTCAGCATCCCGGAAGCGCCGAGCTTCCGGGACACTCAGGCAAGGTAGCTGCGACGATGGTGGAACCGGCGATCTCCGTGATCGTGCCCGCTTACAACGCCGCCGAGACCATCGGCGGCTGCCTGGAGGCCCTGCTCCACCAGACGGTGCCGCGCGAGCGCTACGAGATCATCGTGGTGGACGACGGCTCGCTGGACCGCACCGCCGAGATCGTGGCGGGCTACGCCGCAGCGGGCGTGCGGCTGGTGCGCCAGCCCAACGGCGGCGCCGCCAGCGCGCGCAACACGGGCGCGGCCCACGCCCGCGGCGGCCTGCTGCTGCTCACCGACTCCGACTGCGAGCCGGTGCCCCAGTGGATTGAGCGCTTCGAGGCGGCCTTTCAGGACCCCGAGGTGGTGGGCGCCAAGGGGACGCTGTTGACCCGGCAGCGCGGGCTGGTGCCCCGCTTCATGCAGGTGGAGTACGAGGACCGCTACGACCGCTACCGCGGCCAGGAGTGCATCAACTTCATTGACACGGGATCGGCGGCCTACCGCCGCGACGTGTTCCTGGCCAACGGCGGGTTTGACACGTCGGTGCGCTACGTGGAGGACCAGGAGCTCAGCTTTCGCCTGGCCGAGAAGGGCTACAAGCTGGTCTTCGTGCCCGACGCGCAGGTCTACCACCGCCACGACCGCAACCTGTTGGAGTATCTGGAGCGCAAGTTCAACACCGGCGTGTGGAAGGCGCGGGTAATGCAGCGCCACCCCGACCGCATCGTCAGCGACACCCACACCCCCGGCGTGCTCAAGCTGCAGATTGTGCTGTTGCCTCTCATCGCGGGGCTGGGGCTGGCTGCTGCGGCGGCGCGCGGGCTGGCGGTGCCCGGCTGGCAGGGTTTGTTGGCCGGCTGCCTGGCTGCGGCCGCCCTTTTCCTGGCCAGCGGCCTGCCCTTCCTGGCCAAGGTGATCCGCCGTGATCCGGGCGTAGCGCCGATCGTGCCGGCCATGTTGGTGCTGCGCGCGCTGGCCCTGGGCGCCGGCTACGCCGTGGGCTCCCTGCGCTGGCTGCGGGTCGAGCCCGCCGAGAAGCCCATCCTGAGCGCGCACCACCGGCTCGTCAAGCGGCTCATGGACCTGGCAGGGGCCGGCGTGGGCTTAGTGCTGTCCTTGCCCCTGTTCGCCGTCATCGCCGTAGCCATCAAGCTGGACTCGCCCGGCCCGGTGCTCTTCGTGCAGGAGCGGGTGGGCGCTAACGGCCGCGTGTTTCGCATGTTGAAGTTCCGTACGATGTACGTGGACGCTGAGCGCCGCCTGAGCGAGCTGGTGGACCTGGAGCACCTGGAGGAGCCGGCCTTCAAGCTGCGCAACGACCCGCGGGTCACGCGCGTCGGGCGGTTCCTGCGCCGCGCCAGCCTGGACGAGCTGCCGCAGTTCGTCAACGTGCTGCGCGGGGAGATGAGCCTGGTGGGCCCCCGGCCGGAGGAGGTACGCCTGGTGCGGCTGTACAACGACCGCCAGCGCCGTCGCCTGGCCGTCAAGCCGGGGATGACCGGCCCCATGCAGGTCAACGGCCGCGGCTCCCTCACCCTCAGCCAGCGCCTGGAGCTGGAGCTGGACTACATCGAGCACTACTCCCTGCGGCGAGACCTGGAGATCCTATTGCGCACCCTGCCGGCCGTGGTACGTGGGGAGGGCGCGTATTGACGAGACGGCGGAACTGCGCTGCCTTCGACGCCTCCGGCCCCAGGGTCTTGGCCCGATGCGGCCTGCCAGGCTGCGCGGCCTGAAGGCCTGGCCCGGCCAGGACGAGGTAGCCTGACGCCAACGAAGCCGCTCAGCGCTGGAACCTGGCGAAAAACCCAGCGTCTATAGACTGCATCCACGACGTCGGCAAAGCTCATGGAGAAACGACTCGCCCTGTTCTTCTCGGTCGCCGTAGCGGCGGCGCTCTACCTGGTCGGCTGCCAGGCGCAGGACCTGCCCCCCTTGCTGGTCACGCCGACCTCGCCAGCGGTTGAGGCGCCGGCCGCTCCCGCTCCGGCCCTTGACCGCGAGGAGCAGGCGGTGGCCCCTTCACCGCTGCCCACGGCCACGCCCACGTCCACGCCCGAGGCCGCTGAGGTGTTGGTGGCTCCGGCCATGCCGCCTCGCCGGCCGACCGAGCCGCTGGTCCCCACCGTGCCGCCGGCGCCGGCCGCCACGGTCGAGCCTGCGGCCGAGGTCGCTGCCCCGGCTGCTCCCTCGCCCGCCTCCCAGCCGGTTGCGACCTTGTCCCCCGACGAGGCGCGGCGGCGCTTGGGGGTTGGCTGGGCGGGCGCCGTGCCCCAGGACCCCCTGGTGGCTCAGCGCCTAGGCTTCGGCTGGTATCTGGACTGGACCGTGCAGCCGCACCCCCTGGCCGTGGAGGGTCTGGAGTTCGCCCAGATGGTGCTGACGCGCGACAGCACCCCCTTCTGGGGCCAGCGGGACCGTATCGCCGCCGCAGTCAAGGCCCATCCCGGCGCGCTGTGGCTGATCGGCAACGAGCCGGACGTGCCCTGGCAGGACAACGTGACGCCGGAGGTCTACGCCAGGCGCTACCACCAGTTTTACATCTACATCAAGTCCCTGGACCCCACGGCGCGGGTGGCCATCGGCGGCGTGTCGCAGCCCACGCCCTTGCGCATGGCCTATCTGGACCGGGTGCTGGAGGCGTATCAGGCGCTGTTCAACCGACCGATGCCCGTGGACGTCTGGAACGTCCACGCCTTCATCCTGCGCGAGGAGCGGGACTCGTGGGGCGTCGGCATTCCGCCTGGCTTCGAGCACGTCAACCAAGGCATCCTGTTCGAGATTGCGGACCACGACAACCTGGCGATCTTCCGTCAGCAGATTGTGGACTTTCGGCGCTGGATGGCCGGCCGCGGCCTGCAGGACAAGCCGCTGCTGGTGACGGAGTACGGCATCCTGATGCCGGAGGAGTACGGTTTTCCGCCCGAGGCCGTCATCCGTTTCATGCGAGCGAGCTTCGACTTCCTGCTGGAGGGTCGGGACCCCGAGGTAGGGATGCCGGCCGACGACTACCGACTGGTGCAGGGGCTGGCCTGGTTCAGTGTCGGGGACGACCTCTATCCCACGGGCAACCTGGTGGACCCGGCCACCGGCCGGTTGACCGCGGTGGGCCAGGCTTTTGTCGAGTACGTGGCAGCCCTTTACCGTTAGACCAAGCTCAAGGAGTGTTTCATGGTGCGTAGGATCGTTCGTTGGATTGGGGCAGCCGCGGTGGCCCTCACCCTAGCGTGGCAGCCCGTCGTTGCTCAGGAGGTGGGAGGAACCAGCGCTGCCGACCAGGCTCCAGGCCAGGCCCCGGAGCCGGCCACCGCCACCAGCTGTCTCTATCCGTCGGCCCACGAGCGCTTCGGCGTCACCGTGTCGGGCGACATTAACCGGTTCGACGTCTCGCCGCTGCCGGCCGCTGCCTACATGGACTGGTCCGTGCGCAGGACCCCGGCGCACCCCAACGGCATGTACTACTATCCCATCGTCTATGTCCGGCCCAACGGCTATTGGCCCAGCGGAGCCGAGCTGGAAGCTGCCGTGCGCAACTTCCCCGGGGCGCTGTGGATGATCGGCAACGAGGCAGAGACGGTGTGGATGGACAACGTCACGCCGGAGGAGTACGCACGGGCTTACCATGACGTTACCACCCGCATTCGCGCCCTGGACCCCACGGCCAAGTTCGCCTTTACTTCCATCGCCACCGTCTCCACCCTGCGCCTGGCTTGGCTGGACATGGCGCTGGAGGCGTACCGTGGCCTCTACGGCCGCGACCCCACCGTAGACGTGTGGACGGTCCACACCTACGAGGTGAACGAGATGGCCCAGGAATGGGGCTCGGAGATCCCCACCGGCATCCGCAACGCCGTGGGGTTCTACGGCCAGTGGACCGAGGCCAGCGTGGCCGGCGCCAGCGGCGGCACCGTGCACCAGAGTCGCACGGCCGGCGACCGCTTCTACTTCGCCTTCTACGGCGGCGAGGTGACCCTCTTCCTGCGCACCGGCCCCGACAGCGGCCGGGCGGCCATCTACATTGACCACCGCGCCGACCCGGTGGAGACCGTGGACCTCTACTCGCCCACCCCCGGCGCCTGGAGCAAGACCTATCGAAATCTGACGCCCTCCCCTGACGAGCGGCTGGGCAACCGCCACAACATCCGGGTCCAGGTAACCGGCGCCCGCAACCCCAGCGCCACCGACACCTGGGTGCGGGTAGACGCCATCGCCGCCTCCTCCACCACCGTGCTGCCCAACGGCCGGCTGGAGAACAACAGCCCCATGCAGGCGCGCATCCTCAACGGCCCGGATGACCACGACAACATCGAGAAGATCGCCAACCAGGTGCGTCGCTTCCGCCAGTGGATGGCCGACCGCGGCCAGCGGAACAAGCCCTTGATCAACAGCGAGTACGGCATCCTCATGACCGAGGACCTGGGTTTCACCTACGAGCGAGTGCGCACCTTCATGCTGAACAGCTTCAACCTGTTCATCACCGACCTCCAGGACCCGAACCTGGGCCTGCCGGCGGACGACAACCGCCTCCTGCAGCAGTGGCTTTGGTTCGCGCTGAACCAGGACGTCTTCGAAGGCCGAGTGGTGCACACCGGCCTGTACAGCGACGCCACCCGCCAGATCAAGCCGCTGGGCCAGGAGTTCATCAACTACGTGCAGCCGCTGGTGCGCAGCTATGTGGACCTGGAGGCCGCGCACCTGGCCCTTACGCCCACCTGGCCCCTGTTCTCCGGCGAACCGACCCTGGTGCAGATGCAGGGCATCGTCGTCAACCGCGGCAACATGAACTCTGGACCGCTGATCGTTCGCTTCTCCGAGGGCGCGCAGACCATCCAGAACGTGTCCATCAGCAACCTGCCCAAGCGCTTCGATGCCGGCTATCGCCAGCTGCTGAACCACTCCTGGCGCACCGTGGTCACCGGCGACCGCACGGTGACCCTCACGGCCGACGTCAACCGCCAGACCGGCGACAACTGCCGCGACAACAACGTCTACCGAGCCACCTTGAGCTACCGGCCCCAGACCGACCTGGCCGTGACCAACCTGCGGGTGTCCCCCTCGCCGTTGCCGGCCGTCCAGCCCGGCCGAGAAGTGGTCGTCACCCTCACCGCCGACATCGTGAACCTGGACGGTTCCGGCACCGCGGCCAACCAAGTGGCTGTCCAGTTCTGGCAGAACACGCCCGACGGCGACAGCGTGCTGCTGCACACCGTCACCCTGCGCCGCGGCCAGACCACGCTGCCCGTCACTGTGTCCTACGACTGGCGGCTGCGGGGCCCCGGCGCGCGGGAGTTCAAGGTCACGGTGGAGAACGTGAGCGACGACGTCAACCTCAACAACAACCGCCTGTCCGGCCGCCTGTTGGTGCCCAGCGGCTCTGTCTACTTCCCCGTGACCGTGAAGCGCTACCGCACGCCGCGACTGCTGGAGGCCGACGAAACAGCCGTGAGCGAGGCGGCATACCGGGCGACGGACGCGCCGTGGTTGAGCCGAGCCCACATGCTTCCGCCTGTGGGCTGGCCGTTCCCCTCGACGGGTCCGGCCTCGCCGTCGCAGGAATAGCCTAACCGCTCCGGTTTCCCGAACCTCTTCCGCCGAGAGATGGCTTGCCCATGTCCGACCACTCCAGTCCACAGAGGCCTTCCGCCGGAAACGGCCGCTTGACCTGGGTCCTCATGGCTGCGCTCCTGACCGCGCTGGCCCTGTTGAGCTCCCGGCCGGCTGCCTGGGCGCGCCCCGGCCAGGCCCCCGACTACCAGACCGTGCCCACCCAGACGCCCACCCCGACCCGGCCGGGCCACGCTACCCCCACCGACACGCCGGCGCCCACCGACACGCCCGCGCCGCCGCAGCCGCCGCCACCCCCTACGCTCCCTCCGCCCCCGCCGCCGCCTCCGCCGCCCGGCCAGGCCACAGCGACCCCCACGGCGCCGCTGCCCACGCCCACCCCCACCGCCACGGCGACCGCCGTACCACCGCGGCCGACCGCCACGCCGCTGCCGCCGGCCGTGGCGCCGGCAGCGCCGGTA